>JAVXAN010000001.1:0-12348 GCA_036660495.1 Bacilli bacterium
AATATAGGTATGATTTTGTGGATAAATTAAATAATTATTTATTAGATATTTTTAATAAAATAACTAGTTATGGAAATTTAAAAATAAAGTATGAAAGTTTTATATCAAAAGAAGAATTATTAGAAGAAAACGTTGTTAATAATATAACTGAAAAATTTAATAAAGTGTTAAATAGTGAACTACTTCAAAAAACAACCTTAATTGGGTGTCATAAGGATGATTTTAAAATTTTATTAAATGATTTAAATATTAATGAATTTGGTTCGCAAGGACAGCAAAGATTATCGATTTTATGTATGAAATTATCAGAAATTGAAGTTTTTATTAATGAATATAAAATAAAACCGATAGTTTTACTAGATGACATATTTAGTGAACTAGATGAAATAAAAAAAACTAATATTATTAAATATTTAAAGAAGGATGTTCAAATGTTTATAACTACTACAGAAATAAATAACATCGATGAAAAAATCAAAAATACCGCTCAAATATTTAAAGTTAATTCAGGCGTTGTAACGAAGGAGGAATAATTTATGGAAGAAAATAAGCAACATTATGATGCATCGGATATACAAGTATTAGAAGGACTAGAGGCTGTAAGAAAACGTCCTGGTATGTATATTGGTACAACTAGTTCAAGAGGATTACATCACTTGGTTTGGGAAATAGTGGATAACGCTATTGATGAAGCTTTAGCAGGATATTGTAATAATATTGAAATTATTATTAATAAAGATGATTCTGTAACTGTAAAAGATGATGGAAGAGGAATTCCTACTGGAATTCATAAAAAAACTGGATTATCAACGGTTGAAACAGTTTATACGGTACTTCATGCTGGAGGAAAATTTGGCGGAGGAGGTTATAAAGTTTCTGGAGGACTTCATGGAGTTGGAGCATCAGTTGTTAATGCTTTAAGCAGTTGGTTAGAAATAAATGTTTATCATGAAGGAGAAATTTATAATATTCGTTTTGAAAATGGTGGTCAAACAAAATCACCACTTAAGGTTGTTGGTACTTGTTCAAAGGATAGAACTGGTACAGTAGTTACTTTTAAAGCCGATCCAGAAATTTTTACGGATACTACCTCATACGATTATGAAACATTAAAAACAAGAGTAAGAGAATTGGCTTTTTTAAATAAAGGGTTAAAACTAACTTTAATAGATGATCATGAGTTAGAACCTAAGAAACAAGAATTTATTTATGAAGGTGGTATTACTGCATATGTTGAAATGCTTAATAAAAACAAAACA
This sequence comes from Bacilli bacterium, assembly GCA_036660495.1. GTDB lineage: Bacteria > Bacillota_I > Bacilli_A > RF39 > UBA660 > JAVXAN01. The sequence goes on from JAVXAN010000001.1 coordinate 1,260, forward strand.
CCAATTCATGATCAAATAATTGACTTTGAGGGAAAAGAAGACGATATTTCTTTTGAAGTCGCATTACAATATAACTCGGGTTATACATCTAATATTTATTCTTTTACAAATAATATTAATACTTATGAGGGTGGAACTCATGAGGATGGTGTTAAAATGGCATTAACTAGAATAATCAACAGTTATGCTAGAAAAGTTAAATTATTAAAAGATAATGATGAATCCTTAAGTGGTGATGACGTTCGTGAAGGTTTAACAATGATTATTTCATGTAAACATCCAAATCCACAATTTGAAGGTCAAACAAAAACAAAATTAGGTAATAGCGAAGTTAAAAAAATAGCTTCAGATATTTTTAGTACGGGGTTTGAAAGATTTTTAATGGAAAATCCAGAGGAAGCTAAACAAATTGTTGAAAAATCTTTAACAGCAGCAAGAGCAAGGGTTGCAGCTAAAAGAGCTAGAGAATTAACAAGGCGTAAGGGTGGCTTGGAATTAACTAATTGGTGGGGAAAACTAACTGATTGTTCAAGTAAAGATGCAACTATTTCAGAAATATTTATTGTAGAAGGAGATAGTGCAGGAGGCCAAGCAAAGCAAGGAAGAGATGCAAAAACTCAGGCAATTTTACCACTTAGAGGTAAAATATTAAACGTTGAAAAAGCAAGACTTGATAGAATTCTTGAAAACGTTGAAATAAGAAGTATGATAACAGCATTTGGTACTGGAATAGGTGATGAATTTGATATTTCAAAGCTAAGATATCATAAAATAATTATTATGACTGATGCTGATGTTGATGGTTCTCATATTAGAACTTTATTACTAACTTTATTTTATCGCTTTTTTAGACCAATTATTGAAAATGGACACGTCTATGTAGCACAACCGCCATTATATAAAATAACTCATGGTAAGACATTTAAATTTGTTTTAACAGAAGAAGAAAAAAATGATTATATTGCCTCGCTTCCTCCAACAACAAAAGCCGTTATAAACCGTAATAAAGGTTTAGGAGAAATGGATGAAGAAGAATTATGCGAAACGACTATGAATATTGAACATAGAACACTTCGTAAGATAACTATTGAAGAGGCAATTCTTGCAGATAAAGTTTTTGAAACATTAATGGGTGAAGCAGTAGAACCAAGAAGAGAATTTATTGAAACTAACGCTGTTTATGTGGAAAACTTGGATATATAGGAGGAAGAAATGGATAGATTAGAAAGTATAGACATAGTAAATGAAATGGAAACCTCATTCCTAGAGTATTCAATGAGTGTTATTGTATCAAGAGCTATTCCTGATTTAAGAGATGGATTAAAGCCAGTACATAGAAGAATACTATATACGATGTTAGAAGCTGGTTTTACGCCCGATAAAGCCTTTGTAAAGTGTGCAAAGACTGTAGGAGCTGTAATTGGTAATTATCATCCACATGGTGATACAGCGGTGTATGAAGCGATGGTAAGAATGGCGCAAGACTTTAGCTATCGCCATCCATTGATTGAAGGTCATGGTAATTTTGGATCAATAGATGGAAGTACCGCTGCGGCATATCGTTATACTGAATCAAAAATTTCAAAAATAGCAATGGAATTACTAAGAGATATTAATAAAAACACGGTTGATTATGTTGATAATTTTGATTCATCAAGAAGAGAACCTTCAATTTTACCTAGTAGATTTCCTAATATTATTGTAAATGGTACAATGGGAATTGCAGTAGGAATGGCCACAAATATACCACCACATAATTTAGGGGAAGTAATTGATGGTTGCGTTGCATACATTGATAACAAAGATATTACGTTAGAAGAATTAATGCAACATATAAAGGGTCCAGACTTTCCAACTGGAGGATCGATTCTTGGAAATAGTGGAATAAAAAGAGCGTACGAAACAGGCAGAGGATCTATCACTATTAGAGGAAAAGTTGATGTTATAGAAAAAAAAGGAAAATATGAACTTATAATTACTGAAGTTCCATATCAAGTAAATACAACGTCATTAATAACTAGAATAGGTGAACTAGTTAGAGATAAAATAATTGATGGTATAGCAGATTTAAGAGAAGAAACTTCTTTAAAAAATGGTATGAAAATCGTTATTGAATTAAAAAAAGAAGCAAACTCTAATGTTGTTTTAAATAATTTATATAAACATAGTCAGTTGCAGACTACGTACGGTATTAATATGTTAATGCTTCTTCAAGGAAAGCCTCAAACTTTAGGTTTAAAAGATATAATATCTAATTATATTGATTTTCAAAAGGAAGTTATATATAGAAGAACTAATTTTGAATTAGAAAAAGCTAAGAAACGAGCTCATATATTAGAAGGATTGAAAATAGCGCTTGATAACGTTGACGATGTAATAAAAATTATTAAACAAGCTAAAAGTGATGTTGATGCAAAAGAAGAGTTATCTAAAAAATATGGATTAGATGATGCTCAAGCGGAAGCAATTCTTGAGATGAAATTAAGAAAATTAACCGGACTTGAAAAAGAAAAAATACTTGATGAATTAGATGAATTAGAAAAATTAATATTAAAACTATCAGGCATATTAAATGATGATGAAAAGATTTTAATGGTAATAAAAGAAGAATTGTTAGAAATAAAGTCAAAATATGCTAATGAACGTAAAACAAGCATTGATATGACAGCAATAGAATATATTGAAGATGAATCTTTGATTCCAGTAGAAGAAGTTGTTTTTGCCTTAACTAAAAACGGATATATTAAAAGAATGTTAAGGGATACATATCGTATTCAAAACAAGGGTGGTGTTGGTATTAAAGGAATGTCTACTCATGATGAAGACTTTGTAGAACATTTAAAATCTGGGACAACGCACGATTATGTAATGTTTTTCACTAATAAGGGTAAGGTTTATCGTTTAAAGGGTTATGAAATTCCAGAATTTAATAGACAATCAAAAGGATTACCAGTAGTTAATTTATTACCTTTAGAAAAGGGAGAAAGCATTAATTCCGTATTAATTAATTCTAAGGGTGATGAACAAAAGTTCTTAATGATAGCAACAAAGCAGGGATTAGTTAAACGAACAAACGTTTGCGAATTTGAAAGTATTAGAGCAAATGGTAAAATTGCTATAACTTTAAAAGAAGATGATGAAGTAATATCTGTTCATTATACAACAGGTGAGAATGATATAATTATTGCTTCTAATAATGGCAGAATGGTAAGATTTAACGAAACAGAAGTACGTGTTATGGGAAGAACCGCTTCTGGAGTAAAAGGCATCAACTTATCAGAAGGCTGCGTATGTGTAGGTGCAGAAATTGCTGACGATACTCATGAAATACTTGTTATATCTGAAAAAGGATACGGAAAACGTACAAAAATTGAAGAATACCGAGTAACTCATAGGGGAAGTAAAGGAGTTAAAACAATTAATATTACTGAAAAAAACGGAAATATAGTTGCTTTTAAAGCAGTAACAATAGATAAGGATGTTATGATTATAACTAATCAGGGAATAGTAATTAGACTTTCACTAGATTCTGTTTCTAAAATGAGTAGGGTAACTCAAGGTGTTAGATTAATGAATCTAAAAGATTCTCAAAGAGTAGCAACGGTATCAATTGTTGAAAAAGATGATGAAATTGTTGAAAATATTGAAGAAGATGAATAATCTTCTTTTTTTATGTTTCACGTGAAACATATAGTATAAATATTTCCCGGGAAATATTTATTAATAAAATTTGCTTTTATAAAAAAAATATACTAATATTATATTGCACAACAAACACGTTATAACCAGGTCAGGGTTGAAAAACAGCAGCCTTATTATCCTCTGTTTGTGTGTGCTTTTATTTTGAGGTAAATATGATAGATAAATATATGGATGTAGCTTTGCTTGAAGCAAAAAAAGCATATAAAAAAAACGAGATACCAGTTGGTGCAGTAATAGTAAAAGATGGTAGCATAATTGCTAAAGCTCATAATTCCATAGAAAAAACCAACTCTATTCTTAATCATGCTGAAATAATTGCTATTAAGAAGGCAATGAAGCACGAAAATAACTGGCGGTTAAATGATTGCGTTATGTATGTTACTTTAAAACCTTGTAAAATGTGTCTAGGTGCTATAATAGAATCTAGAATAAAAAAAGTTTATTACGCAGCCGAGGTTTTATCAAAAAAGTCTGTTCCACCACTTGAATGCTGCTTAAGCAAAAAAGAAGAATCGACAAAAATATTACAAAATTTTTTTTTAAACAAAAGAAAATGATATGTTTCACGTGGAACATATCATTTTATAATATATTAGTAACTTACATTATATGTTCCACGTGAAACATATAAAAAGGTTTTATATTTGATAGTAAAATGGTATAATATAAACAGTAAAAGAGGTGGTGTGCTTTGGCGTATCAAGCATTATATAGAAAATATCGACCAAAAACATTTGAAAACGTTTATGGTCAAAACGTAATTGTAAGAACATTAAAAAATGTAATTAAAAACGATAAATTAAATCATGCATATTTGTTCACAGGACCAAGGGGTACCGGAAAGACTAGCTCTGCAAAATTGTTTGCAAAGGCTATAAACTGTTTAAATAACATATCTGGTGATGCGTGTAATGAATGTTCTAGTTGTAACAGCTTTAATGAAAATACTAATCCTGATATAATAGAAATAGATGCAGCTTCTAATAATGGGGTAGATGAAATAAGAGAAATACGAAATAAAGTTAACTTAGTACCTTCTATTTCAAAATATAAAGTTTATATTATTGATGAAGTTCATATGCTTTCAATTGGCGCGTTTAACGCTTTACTTAAAACTCTTGAAGAGCCGCCAAAACATATTGTTTTTATTTTAGCAACAACTGAACCACAAAAATTACCAGTAACAGTGATTTCAAGATGTCAAAGATTTGATTTTAAAAACATTAATCCTACGGACATTAAAAAGTGCTTACAAAACATTATTACAAAAGAAAAAATCAAGATAGAAGAAGATGCTTTAAATGAAATAGTTAATAATGCCATGGGAGGAATGAGAGATGCTATTGGCCTTATTGATCAAGCTAATGCTTTCTCAGACGGAATTATAACGTTAGAAGATATTCAATTATTGTCCGGGAGTTTATCTGATGATAACGTGCTAGAAATAATAAAAAGCATTGAAAACAAAGACATTTCAAAGGTGCTATCACTTGTTTCAACATATATATTAAGTGGAAAAGATATTATATTAATGATAGAAAAAATACTTGAAGTACTAAGAAAAGATTTAATATCTAAAAAAATAAATAATAATTATAAATCAAAAATTGATTTTAAAATTGATGATTTATATAAAATTATTGATTTCTTAGCAGATTTACTAATAAATTTAAAAGCCACGTCTAAACAACAAATATTACTAGAAGTAGGTTTAATAAAAATTGTTGATTTAATTGCTGAAAAACCACAAAATAGTTTTAAAGGTAAAGAGTTACCAGAAAAATTTTCAAAAGAAGAAATAACTGTTGAAAGCAATGAAATTATTGACCAACTGAAGGATGTTAGAATTAATAATATTTTAAAAGATGCTTCAAAGACTGAGTTAATTCAAATGCATGAGTATTGGAAAAAAATAAAAGAATATTTGTTAAATAATAGTTATAAAATGATTGCAAACATATTGATTAACGGAAAACCTGTTGCAGCTTCATCAGCTGGAGTGGTTATTACGTTTGAAAGTAAAGTGCTATTAGATCAAACTGAAAAAAATTATGATAAAGCAAAGAAACTAATTCAAAAAATTTGTAATAAGAAAAGTAAAATTGTATTTATTTTAAATGATTACTGGTTAACGGAAAGACCAAAATATGCACAAAAAGTAAAAGATGGTAATATTATAGAATTAAATGAAACAAAAATATTAAAAAAATATAAAGAAACATTAAAATCTAGTGAACCAATAAATGATTTTAATGATTTAATTGAAATGGAGAATGAATAATATGAACTTACAAGCATTAATGAAACAAGCACAAAAAATGCAAAAAGATGTTGTTAACATAAAAGAAGAAATAGAAAAAGAAACTTTTACTGGAGAATCCTCTTTAGTAAAAGTTGAAATGAATGGTAAAAGAGAACTTATATCAGTTAAAATTGAAACAAAATCTAATTTTGATCAAGATGACATTGAAATGATTGAAGACATGGTTGTTTTATCAGTAAATGATGCTATTAAAAAAATAAATAAAGAATATGAATTAAAAATGGGAAATCAGGCTAGTGCATTGGGTGGATTATTTTAATGAATTATCCAGAAAGTTTGCAAAAACTAATAGAATCATTTAGACTTTTGCCTGGAGTAGGCGAAAAAAGTGCTCAAAGATATGCTTTTTCTGTTTTAGAAATGGATAAAGATGCGGTAAATGAGTTTTCAACATGCATCAAAAGCGTAAAAAACAATTTAAATGCATGTAAAATATGCGGTTGCTTATGTGAGGATGATCATTGCATGATTTGTGAAAATAGCAATCGAAGCAACAAACAATTATGTGTTGTAGAAACTCAAAAAAACGTATTTTTATTTGAGAAAACCGGATTTTTTAATGGTAAATATCATGTTTTAGGTGGCCTTATTTCTCCTATGGACGGTATTAATCCAGAGGATATAGCAATTAAAACCTTAATCACTAGAATAAAAAATGATTTGGTTGAAGAAATTATTTTGGCCTTACAACCAGGAATAGAGGGAGATACTACGGCACTATATATTACAAAAATATTACAAGGGTTTGACGTTAAAGTGACAAAAATAGCACATGGTATTCCTATTGGCGCTGATATGGAATATATTGACGCATTAACTCTAGAAATGGCGCTTGAAAATCGAAGTGAAGTATCATAAACTCACCTAATAAACATAGTTTTTATTAGAGGTGAAATCGTGTTTAAAAACATTTTAAAAATAATATTAAAGGTAATTGTTGGTATGCTATTATTGTTTGCGTATAATACTTTTTTATCGTCACTTAATTTAATGATTCCAATTAATTATGTGACTATAGCTGTTGTGTCATTACTAGACGTGCCAGGTATTATAGGATTAGTTTTGTTTTTATTATTAAATTATTAAGGAAGTGGAAAAATGATTGATTTATCTGTTTTAACTCAGCCAATTGCATCGAAAATAATAAATAGAATTCAAAAAAGCAATAATGGAGTTCAGGCGTATATTGTTTCAGGTACTAATGAGGCTGATTTACAAAAAGTATCTTTAAATTTAGCAAAAGCATTAATATGCCCAAACAAATGTTCGAAATGTGAAAAATGTAATATTTGTAAAAGAATAGATGAAAACGTTTTTTCTGAGTTAAAAACTATTTTTCCAGTGAACAATATAATAAAAAAAGAAGAAATAATGAATTTAAGATCAAAATTCCAAACTAGCTCAATTGAATCAAAAAATCAGGTGTATATTATAAATCATGTTGAATTTCTTGGAGCATCGGCTGCTAACGCAATATTAAAATTTTTAGAAGAACCAGAAAGCAATACAGTTGCAATATTTACTACTAGTTGTTTAAGTAGCGTGATGGATACAATTATTTCACGATGTCAAATTATTAAATTAACAAATCATTCTACTGGGAATAAAGAAAAAAACATTGTTGATTTCTCATTAGCTTCTCCTGAAATCATTGATATTACAAAGAAATTTTTTGATGCTATCGAAAATAAAAAGCCAGAAGAAAAAATTGTTATTAAGAAAGAATTTATAAAACTTGTTGGTGATAGAGAAAAATTAAGAAGTTCTCTTAAAATTATGTTATTATTATATAAGGACATGCTTAATTATAAAATTAATCAATTTTTTGAATATTTTGAGAATTTTGAAATTATTAGTAAAAAGCATTCAATAAAATCAATTTCCTCGAAGATTAGTTTAATATTAGAATATTTAAATAAGCTGGATTCTAACGTTAATTGTAGTTTGTTAATTGATTCAATATGCATAGAAATAGGAGAAATAAATGATGGTAAAAGTAGTAGGAGTTAGTTTTGCAGAAGGAGGAAGAATTTATTATTTTTCTCCTGATAAAAACCAAGTTGAAAAAAGCGAAAACGTTATTGTTGAAACTGAACGTGGCTTACAATATGGACAAGTTGTACTTGGCGTTGCTGAAATATCAGATGATAAAGTTTTTTTACCATTAAAAAGTGTTATTCGAAAGGCAACTTTTGAAGATAAATTAACTCATGAAAAAAACATAAGAGATGCTGAAAAGGCTTTGAAATTTGCTCAAGAAGAAGTTGTTAAAGAAAAATTATCAATGAAATTATTTGAAGCATCATATACGTTTGATAGAAAAAAGTTAGTTTATAAATTTATTGCAGATGAAAGAGTTGATTTTAGAGAACTTGCTAAGGTATTAGCAAATAAATATCGAACAAGAATAGAACTAAGACAAATTGGTGTAAGAGATAAAGCAAAGGAAATAGGTGGTTTAGGTCCATGTGGAAGGCCGTTATGTTGTAATGAGTTTTTATATAATTTTGATAGTGTGTCAATAAACATGGCGAAAAATCAAGGAATAGCATTGAATCCAACAAAAATAAACGGCTCATGTGGAAGACTGTTATGTTGTTTAGGATACGAAGATGAATTATATACTGAAAATAAGAAATCATTACCAAAATATGGTGAAATGGTGAGCGTTGAAGGAAAACAAGGCAGGGTTTGTGAACTGAACGTTTTAAAAAAGATATATAAAGTTAAAATTAGTGATTCTGAATGTGTTGAAGTTATGGTGGATAAAAATGGAAGTTATAAATGATTTGTTAAACTGTAGTGGTTTAAAAATTGTTCAAAATACGGATTGGTTTAACTTCTCTTTAGATTCGGTCTTGTTAGCTAACTTTGTAAAAACAACAAAAAAAACCAGCATAATCGATTTTTGCACTGGAAATGCACCAGTTTTACTTTTTTTAAGTAATAAGCCAGTAAAAAACTTGGTTGGTATAGAAATTCAAAAAGATGTTTTTGCTTTAGCAAAAAAATCAGTTAAAATAAATAATTTAGAAAACAAGATAACATTAATTAATGATGATGTTAAAAATGTTTCACAGTTATTTGAAACAGATACTTTTGATTTAATAACATGTAATCCGCCATATTTCAAGGTTTTACCATCATCTAGCATTAATAAAAATGATGTTAAGTCAATCGCAAGACATGAAATTTTATTGGAGTTAGTCGATATCTTTAAGGCATCAAAGAAAATATTAAAAAATAATGGTAAGATTGCGATGATACATAGGACTGATCGATTAGTGGATATATTGCTTTTAATGAGGCAAAATAACATTGAACCAAAGAGAATTAAATTTATTTATCCTTTTAAAAACTCTGAATCTAATTTAGTTTTGGTAGAAGGTGCAAAGAACGGGAATTCAGGATTAAAAATTGAATCTCCAATTGTTGTTCATGAATTAAATGGCGAATATACTTTAGAAGTAATAAAAATTTTAAGTGAAAATTAAGAGGTGATATTTATGAAACTAGTAGTAGGTTTAGGAAATCCAGGGAAAAAATACGTTAATACTCATCATAATGTTGGTTTTATGGTACTTGATTCAATTGTTAAGGCTTTAGATTTAGGAGAATGGAAACACAAGTTTGGTGGTGATTTTATTGACTGTTTTGTTGGCTTTGACAAGGTTATTTTTTTAAAACCACAAAACTTTATTAATTTATCAGGTGAGGTAATGATAGAATATGTTAATTTTTTTGATATAAAACTTGATGATATAATAATTATAAGTGATGATTTAGATTTACCATTAGGAAGCATTAAATTAAAACTTAAAGGTAGTTCCGGAGGACATAATGGTTTAAAAAACATTGAACAAAATCTTGGTACTAATGAATATAAAAGAATTAAAGTAGGCATATCAAACAACAAAAATATTGATTCAAAAGATTACGTGCTTTCAAAGTTAAGTGATGAGGAAAAGAAGTTGATAAATCCTGCTCTTAAAAATGCGTCAGATGCGATTTTATCCTCATTTAGAACTCCGTTTGAGGTGTTAATGAGCAGGTATAATTTAAAAATCAATTCTTCACTACAAAGTTCTGGTGAAAAAAATGTTTGATAAAATCTTTACTCATAAAAACTCTGATTTTGCAACGGAACTATCAGTAATTGGATTAAATAAGAAAGTCCAGGCAGCTTATGTCTGGGATCTTTTTAATGTTATAAAAGGTAGTATTCTTGTAGTAACTAGCAATTTATACGATGCTAATAATTTATATAAAAGTTTAAACTTTTATTTAAGTGATGTTCTTTTATTTCCAATGGACGATTTTTTGGCTAGTGAAGCAATTGCAATTTCACCAGAGTTAATGGCAACAAGAATAGATACTTTAAATGAATTATCCAGTTGTAAAAAAAATCGAATTATAATTACTAATTTAATGGGGTACTTAAGATTTTTGCCATCGGTAAGAGTTTGGAATCAGTCAAAAACGATTTTAAAAACGGGTCAATTTATAGATAAAAACAATTTAATTCAAAAATTAAGTAAAATTGGATATAAAAAGGAAACAATGGTTACTAAAACCGGAGAATATGCTACTAGAGGATATGTTCTAGATATTTTTCCTTATGGAAATGACCAACCAGTTCGAATTGAGTTTTTTGATAATGAAATAGAGAAAATTAAAGTGTTTAATTCGGAAACACAACTATCAATTGAAACCATTACAAGCATAAAAATAGACCCCTTTACTGAGTTTATAAATGATCAAGATATTATGGATATACCGTGTAGACAAAGTCTATTACCAAGCGTAACAGAAGAAGTTAGTTCAATTAAAGATTATATTAAAAATGCAAAAGAAGTTTTTATTGATATAAATGATATTAAATTTAGTAACGAAAAAATTTTAGAAGAAGTAATTGAATTTAAAAAAACAGATCTTTTTAAAATAGATAATTAAATTTTAAATATTTCACCTGATGAAACAAATAATAATGAAACAAATAATAATGAAACAAAGAAAGATGAAACAAAGAAAGATGAAACAAAGAAAGATGAAACAAAAAAGGGT
>JAVXAN010000001.1:12358-12677 GCA_036660495.1 Bacilli bacterium
AATTATATGCATTCACTAAACAAAATTATTTCACAAAATTATATTAATATCCTAGACTTTAATAATTGTAGTATAAAAAGTAAAAACACTGAAACCTACTATACTAAACAGATAGATAATTTTAATGGTAATTTTGAAATAATTAATGAATATATTAAAACAAATTTATATAAAAACAAAACCGTTGTTTTATGTTTAAAAAGCAAAAAATTAATAAGTATACTATTAGTAATTTATATAATAGTAATAATTTGTATAATATTATTTAAAATATCATTTAATATAAAAGATTTAGATCATATAAGGTCATTAAATTTAA
>JAVXAN010000001.1:12687-51467 GCA_036660495.1 Bacilli bacterium
AATATGTAATTACAAACATTAACAATATATATGAAAAATCATTAAATATTGTTAATTTTAACATGCCAAATGGTTTTGTTATAAATAATTACGTATATATAACCGAAGCAGAGTTATTTAAAAAAAGTATGTCGACAGCTTATAAAAGTAAGTTTAAGTATGGTTCAAAAATAAGAGATATTAATAAATTAAGAATTGGTGATTACGTTGTTCACATAAACCATGGAATAGGTAAATATTTAGGAATTGTAACTTTAACTTCTAATGGATTAAAAAAAGATTATATTTATTTACAATATAAAAATAATGATAAATTATATATTCCGGTTGAAAAAATAGAGTTAATAAGTAAATATTCATCAAATGAAGGGATAATGCCAGGGTTAAGTAAATTAGGTGGAACAGAGTGGGAAAAACAAAAACTTAGAGTTAAGGGAAAGGTAAAGGACATTGCTAAGGAGTTATTAGACTTATCAATTAAGCGATCTTCTCAAGTTGGTTTTTCTTTTATAAAGGATGATGATGAACAAATAAAGTTTGAATCAGATTTTATTTATGCAGAAACTAAAGATCAGCTTACCGCTACAAATGACATAAAAAAAGATATGGAATCAATTCATCCGATGGATCGTTTATTATGTGGGGACGTTGGTTATGGAAAGACCGAAGTGGCTTTTAGAGCTATTTTTAAGGCAATTAAATCTGGTAAGCAAGTAGCTTATTTGTGTCCAACAACAATATTATCAAAGCAGCATTATGAAAACGCTTTGCAACGTTTTTTTGGCTTTGGAATTAATATTGAAGTTTTAAACCGTTTTGTTTCCGATAAAAAGAAAAAAGAAGTCTTAAAAAATCTTGCAAATGGTCAAATTGATTTAATAATTGGTACACACCGATTATTGAGTAAAGATATCGTTTATAAAGATTTAGGATTATTAGTAATTGATGAAGAACAAAGGTTTGGTGTTACTCATAAGGAAAAGATAAAATCATATAAAGCAAATATTGATGTATTAACTTTATCAGCAACTCCAATACCAAGGACATTGCAAATGTCTCTTACTGGAATAAGGGGATTGTCTTTAATTGAAACTCCACCTGTTGATAGATATCCAATTCAAACCTATGTTCTTAGGGAAAACGATCAAGTTATTAAAGACGCTATATATAAAGAATTATCTAGAAATGGACAAGTATTTATACTGAATAATAGAGTTTCAAAAATGGACTCAGAAATATCAAGAATAAAAAAATTGGTTCCAGAGGCGTTAGTATCGTGTATTCATGGACAAATGAATAAAAGCCAAATTGAAGAAACTATGGAACGCTTTGTATCAAAAGAATATGATGTTTTAATTTGTACTACAATTATTGAAACGGGTATAGATATTCAAAATGCTAATACCTTGATAGTAATTGATGCAGATTGTTTTGGATTAAGTCAGTTGTATCAAATAAGAGGAAGAATTGGAAGGGGTCAAAAAATAGGATATGCTTATTTAATGTATAATAAAAATAAAGAATTAAGTGAAATTGCGGTAAAACGTTTGTCAGCAATTAAAGAATTTACTGAATTAGGAAGTGGTTATGCTTTAGCAGTAAGAGATTTATCAATCAGAGGAGCAGGGGATGTTTTAGGAATGGAACAGTCAGGTTTTATTGATACTATTGGTTATGATATGTATATTAAAATATTGAATGAAGAAGTTTCTAAGTTAAAGGGAGAGAATGTTATAGAAGAAAATACGAGTGAAGAAAAACCTTTTATTCAAGTTGCAACTCATATTGATGATAACTATGCACCAAATGAAGAAGTAAAAATCGATCTACATAAAAAGATAAATACCATTAAAAATTATGCTGATTTTAATTCTGTTAAAGAGGAAATTAAGGACCGCTTTGGTAAAGTTGATGAAGCATTAATTGTTTATATGTTAGAAGAACTATTTCAAGCGTTAGCACCACTAAAGGGAGTTGAAAAAGTAGAACAAAAAGATAAAATAATAACAGTTGTTTTTTCAAAAGAAAAATCAGCTGTTATTGATGGTCATAAATTATTAATTAATTTATTTAACATAACACCTAATTTTGGTATTAGTTATCTAAAGGATAAAATTCAAATTACTTTAAAAACAAATAATTTAGATAAACACTTTATGTATTATATAATAGAAATGATTGAAAAAATTGCATAAAAACGCGTATTTTATACAATCTAAATAAAGAAAGGGAGATTGTATGAAAACAACGGGAATGATTAGAAGAATAGATGATTTGGGGAGAATTGTAATACCTAAAGAAATTAGAAAAAATCTGCATATTAAAGATGGTGAGTCTTTAGAAATTTTTCTAGAAGAAGAAAAAATAGTTTTACAAAAACATTCTATGATTAAACAAGAAAACGTTTTATTTAATCATTGTGTAAACGCAATATCATTAAAATTAAAATGTGAAGTTTATGTTACCAATTTAGATAAATTATTGTTTTCATCAGTAAAAAACAAAGAGATAGGACAAGGTAAAGAAATAAGTGAGTTTCTAGAAACAATTATAAGCAGACGTGGTTTTTTTAGTGAAACAACAAAAAAAGACATTCAACTTACTGCTAATGATAAAACCAGTGGTTACTTTGAAATAAGACCGATATCTCCAAATGGTGATATTGAGGGATTGGTTATTTTTGTCTTTAAAAATCCTTTTGATACTGAATTAAATAAACTAATTGATTTTATGGTTATGTTATTACAAACTTTTTTAGAAAAGTAAAATGTAAAATAATGTCTAAAAACGTAGATTGTTGTCAAAAATGTTTACTGGATATTTAGAATATGTTATATTCATAATGTTGTAATTGCGGTAGAAAATCATTAGAGAGGAAGAACAAAATGAACCAGAAGGAACTTTTGGAAGTGAAAAAGAGTTTTATTATAAAAGTTAGTGTGTTTTTATTAATTCTAATTTTTGCCGGCGCTTTTTTTCTTGAAAGTCGTTCGTATTTAGACGCAGTATATTTTGCGGCCGTATTTATCCTTTTTACAAAGTTTTTAATATTAAAATTATACCAGTAATATGGTATAATTTTTTTGGGTGATTATATGTTAATTGATACGCATTGTCATGTTCTATCATTGGAGTACAAAGATATTGATGTGATAATCGAAAAAATTCGTTTATCAAAAGTAGATAAAATTATTATTAATGGTTATGACTTAAAAAGTAGTATTGAAGCAGTAGAGCTTGCTAATAAGCACGCTTTTATTTATGCTGCAGTTGGTATTGGCCCTGAAAATGTAACTGATGCTTCTAATCAAGATATTATCGAAATAGCTTCTTTAGCTAAAAATAAAAAAGTTGTAGCAATTGGTGAAATTGGCTTAGATTATTACTGGACAAAAGAAAATACTGATAAGCAGAAAGAAGTTTTTAATAAAATGCTTCAGATTGCTATTGATTTTGAATTGCCAGTTATTATTCATAATAGAAATGCTACAAAAGATGTTTATGAAATGGTAAAAAAAAGTAGGGTAACGGGAGTGCTACACTGTTTTAGTGGAAGTATTGAAAGTGCTAATGATTTTATAAAAATAGGCTTTTTAATAGGAATAGGTGGCATTGTAACTTTTAAGAATGCTAAAAAGCTAAAAGAAGTAATAGAAAACGTTGATATTAGTAATTTGGTTTTGGAAACAGATAGTCCCTATTTAACACCAGAACCATATCGAGGAACGAAAAACAGTCCTGTATACATAGAATTTATAGCAAATGAAATTGCTAATATAAAACAGCTTTCAAAAGAAAAGGTTATTTCTATAACTGGGTCTAATGCATGTCATAAATTTGACTTATAGCTCCTTTTATGTTAAAATTAATCACGAGTCCAAAAAAGAACTCAGAGGTGAAAAAGTGAAACATTTAAAAGGGAAACTTAAAAAAGCGTTAGTAATATGCATAGTTGCATTATTAGCATTAATTGGTTTTTCACAAGCAGGAATTTTATTTTCTGAAAATGGTAGAGATGTTATTACTATATCAACAACGAAGAAAATATTTGATCCAAATAAATTTGTGGCATCTATGGCTACAGTAGCAACATCAAAAGAAACTACAACGCTTCCAATTACAACAGTTCCTGTTACAACGACACAAAAGGTAACTAAAATAGTTACTACAACCAAAGATACTAAGTTAGTGTTTGAAGGAAAAACGGTTACTGAAATAGGAAGTACACTTGATAAGTCTTTATCTGGAGTGCTAAAAGGTAAAGGAAGTGCGTATGCACAGCTATCTTTAGAAAAAGGAATGGATCCATATTTAGTAGCAGCTATTTCTGTACATGAAACTGGAAATGGAAGTAGTTCTCTTGCTAAAAATAAGTATAATTTAGGCGGAATTAAGTGCTCATCTAATCGATATTGTTCTTATGAATCGATAGAAGATGGTATTAGTAGTTACGTTAATTTGATTTATAATAATTATTTTTCAAAAGGACTAACAACGATAGAATTAATGGCAAATAAATATGCTGCATCGCCAGCTTGGCCATCAACGGTAAATGATTGGTATAATTCATTAAAAAACAAATAAATTTATTTGTTTTTTTAAATAGGAGGTTTTAACTTGAATGCAAGGGAAATATTGGAGAATAATAAGTTTATATTTAAAAAAAAATATGGTCAAAATTTTTTGTTAGATAATAACATATTAAATAATATTGTAGAAGTATCAGGAGTATCAAAAGATACGCTTGTTATTGAAATAGGTGTTGGAGCGGGTGCTTTAACTAAAAAATTATCCGAAAAATCAAAAGATGTGTTAGGGTATGAAATTGATAAAACTTTAAAAGAACCTTTAAAGCAAATACTTTCTAAATATGATAATATTAAGGTTATATTTGATGACTTTTTAAAAAGGAACTTAAATTCTGATTTAGAAAATTATAAAAGTGATGAAATAATTGTTGTTGCAAATTTACCATACTATATAACAACGCCAATAATAACTAAGTTTATTACAGAAAAAATTAATGTTAAAAGAATTGTCGTGATGGTTCAAAACGAAGTGGCTGATAGGTTTTCAGCACAACCAGGCACAAAAAATTATAACTCACTAACTATATTTTTAAATTATTATTTTGATATAAAAAAAGCTTTTTTTGTAAGTAGAAACGTTTTTTTTCCAAAGCCAAACGTTGATAGTGCAATTGTTATATTTGATAAAAAACAAAATAAAATAAAGGTTGACAATGAAGAGTTTTTCTTTAAACTTGTTAAAGATGCTTTCAAACAAAAAAGAAAAACCCTAAAAAACAATTTAAATCAGTATGATTTACGTAAGTTAGAAGAGGTATTACATAAATTTAATAAAACGCTTCAATCAAGAGCGGAGTCTTTATCAATAGAAGAATTTATATTAATATCAAACGATATGAATAAACGTTAGTAATGTTTATTCTTTTTTTATCATATAATTATTTAGGTGATGAAAATGTTGAAAACCGGAGATTTGGTTACTAGAAATTCGCATAACAATGATGTTGTTTTTAAAATTGTAAGAATCATTGATAACATTGCTTATTTATCAGGCGTAAATGTTAGGCTTTGTGCAGATAGTATTATTGATGATTTAACATTAATTGAAGAAGATCGTAAGATAGATGATAATGATTTTTATGCGAAGATCACTAATATTCGTTGTTTTGAAAGAAGTGAGTTTTTTTATATTCCTGGAAAAATATTACATATAGATGGTGATAGGGAATACTTAAATAGATGTTTAGAATTTTATAAAAAAGCTAATGTATTAGCGTTTGGAGTTTATTCTCCTGAAAATCAAATGGCCGAAAATATTGAAAAGTATTTATATGATATTAATCCTGATATTGTGGTAATAACAGGGCATGATTCCAGTACTAAAAAAAACTCTAAATATTTTTCGGACGCAGTAAAAATATGCCGTAAATATCAAAAGGATTATGATAAATTAATAATAATTTCAGGGGCTTGTCAGTCTGAGTATGAAAAATTAATAAAAGCTGGATCAAATTTTGCCTCAAGTCCTAAAAAAATAAACATTCATGCTTTAGATCCAGCAATTATTGCCTTATCACTTAGTTTAACGGATAAAAATGATGATGTTGATTTATTTAATTTGTTATCAAAAACAAGCTGTGGAAAAGATGGCTTTGGTGGAGTTAATACAAAAGGAGTTATGACAACTGGTTATCCTAGATAGGAGGAATACCGTGGATAGAATAAGATTAAAAGTTGCTAGTTTGAAAGGTAAAAAGATTAAAATAATTATTGATGTTGGTCGAAATAAAATAGAAGAATATGATGGCTTTGTTTTAGATACATATAAGCACATATGGACTTTTAAAACTGATACTGACATAAAAAGTTTTGCTTATAAGGATATCCTCATAAATTCAGTTGTGTTACAAGTCTAATTAATTAGACTTTTTTGTCATGTTTGTTGACTTTTACCTCTATTTATAGTTTAATTAAGATATATCAAATACTAAAATGGAGGCAGAATGTATGTTAAAAAAAATAAAACAAATTTTGCAAAAAACAGAAGATTTTTTGTCTATAGCAAAAATCAGAATTTTTAATTTTGTTCAAGAACATAAATATGTTTCCATAGGAATTATTACTTTTTTTATTTCCATAATTATTGCAATCGTTGTTTTTGCAGCAGATAATAAGTTTAATAAAGGTGATGTAGAGAAGATAAAAATTGTAGCAGCTGGTGCGCTTGAAGGAACGGTTAAAAGTTTTAGCGAATTTGAGTTTTCTATTGATTATACTCCAAAAGTAGTTGCTACAAAAGATGAAAATCAAACAGTTGTATTTATAGATGAGGTGGTTATAGAAGCAAATCTAGGTTCTAATAAAGAAACCGCAGTATGGAATGTTGGAAACGAAAATGCTGAGTATAAAATTAGTGATGATGGACAAAAGATAACAGCTAAAATAATTAACGTTATTTCTGACAATGTTCAAAACCAAATTTTAAATTTAAAGGTTTTAAATGGGGAGAACGGTACGGTATTGAAACCTACAATAACCATTAAAATAGGTTCGGCAGGTGATACAAAAGTAATATCTCCTGAGTTGATTCCGTCAACTAGCATAGTTAGTACTAATGTTGATAATTCGGAGCTTAGAATAAAATTAGTAAATGGTAATTCTTATAATAAAACTGGCTTTACTGGGAGATACGTACCTTTTGGTATCTTAGTTGGATTTGAAAATCAAAAAGGTGACGTGGATCTGAATGGGAAACTAGAAAAAAATGACGTTCAATTAATTATAAAACATGAAGCACAGTTAATAACGTTAACTGCTGAACAACAAAAAATAGCAGATTTAACTGGAGACGGAAAAGTAACTTCAGCAGATGCTATAAAGTTATTGAGATATATTACATACCCTAATGAAAATGATATTAATTTAGAGGGTATGTACTTCAATTTAAAAAACTTAGATTTAATAATGGAAATGAATCAAAAAGAAGAAGGTGTAAATACTTATTATCCAATTGAATTGTCAGATAATGAAACGGATTATGGATTATATAAAACTTCAATGGATTTATTTGATAAGATGCCAAACTCAACTATGTATTTATTTGATAACATAACTAACACGAGTGTACTTCAAAAAGATTTTGTGTATGATTCGGGGGAGGTTAGTAAGTTACAAATAGCCTCACCTTCTGGAGAAGTAATAAAAAATAGTTCATCTAGTTTTTCTCTATTAGGAGGAAATAAACAAACGTTAACTGTTGGTAATTCTTATAAAGAAATGGGTGTTTCTTTTGACGGGATAAATAGTGTTTCTTGTATAGCTGCAAATAATTGCACTACTACTTATACTCTAAATGAAAAAAAGGTTGATAGCATTGCTTCTAATGCCGAAGCAATTTATAAAATAACTTATGAATATGTTAATCCAGAAACTAAGGAAATTTCAAAAGTTATTAGAATTGTTACGTATGTAAATAAAAAAGAAGTTACCTTAGCAGGAAAAAAATATAGCATGGCTGGTCATGAAAATCTTTATCTTTTAAAAAACGAAAAATATATAGAGTCTGGTGTTTTAAGAGATGGTGTTAAGTTTAATGGTGAATCTGGAATTACTTATACTACTACAATAAAAGATTTTAAAAATGTAGAAACAACAGTAATTGATACAAGTAAATCTGGAAAGTATACTGTTACTTATACTTTGAAAAAACAAGTTTGTGTACCCCCTACTGTTTGTGCTACACCACCATGTGCAAATACTTGTAATGATGAAGTGATTACCTTAACTAGAAACGTAATAATAACTGACCCTATTGCTACTCCTGTTTTGGAAGCAAACGACATTTATATTGCATATAAAAATCCTGGAGGTTTTGATAATAACAAAGCGCCTTTTATTATAAATGGTAATGAGAGTGCTACATGTGAAACGCCAGGTAATACTTATAATTGTAATAGTAAATTAGAAGGTTTTTCAACTAACAAGGCTGGAACATATAGAACAGTGTATACGGTAACTAGTATGGATACTGGTTTTTCATCAACGGTATCAAGAAATATAAACGTAGTTCTTAAATATAAAATGATTATAAGCAATATAAAAACCGATGGTTCTTTTTATAGGTCGGATTGCTTTTTAGCTATTGGTTCTTATTTTGTAACAGCAAAATCAGAAAGAACAAATAATTTTATGGGAAATTATAATTTAAAACTAGATGTTAATAGTGTAGTTAACGAAAGCGCTTTAAATTATTATTTTGATGAAGGAAAAAAATCTTCAAATTTAGCATTATACAAAAAAGAAAATAGTTCTTTAACTGAGATGAAAGAATCAGAAGCTATATCGTATGGTGAAACGGTAGTTTTAAAATCAACATTTAAATATTCTAAAAGCGGAGATAAAAAGCTAAATAAAGTAACTACAACTATAAACATACCTAATAAACAGTTTAATCTTTTAAGCTATTATAGTGATGAAGCAAAATCAGAATATTATTTAACTGTTAATGATAAAGCAAAAACTATTGAAGATGGTAATATAAAGTATTTTTATGAAGGAAATGCTCAAGGTGTATCATATATTGACCTTCCAAAAGATGCTATTATAACAAATGTTGAATATACGCTAAAAGATGTAAAACCAGGAAGCGATATTGATTTTAGGTTAAAATTAAAAACCATTTCGGCAAATAGTGAAACCGAAGTTACCTTAAATTCAAGATCTACGTGGGAATGTGATTATCAAAATGGATATGTTCCAATCATAACTGAAGTAACTGTTAATTCAAAAAAAGCTTTAATAACAGCTTTCAAGGCTAGAACAAACTTAACTATTAATGAAAGTAGTGCTAATGCATTTATTGATTCTACAAAAAGTCAAAAGATTCATTTGGCGGTATACCCAACAGTAACATCACCGGGATTATTTGTTCAAACTAACCTTGTTGGATCATTAAATACAGTTGATATAAGTGTGGAGTTACCAGACGGAATACATTATATGTATAATGAAGAATACATATTACCAGTTTCAACATCAGTTAAAGATGGCAAGACTATGTTACAATATAGATTATATAATCAAACTTTTAATAACTGGATGGATATTATTGATATAGATGTTAGAATTGATATAAACGTAAAAAATGGTAGTAAATTACCAATAGTTTCAACAATTCAAGCAACAACGTCAAATGGTACTACTGATGCATCAACTGATAGTGCAAGAAAATTAACTAAGCAAATAACTTATACGAATAGTGAAGAAGTTGTGTATGCTCAGTTTCCTTCATCAAGTAGTATTAATAAAAACGGATCGTTTAACATTATTACAGATTTGTATAATTCAACTGAAAACGTAAAAACAAACTTGGAATTAGTAACAGTTCTTCCTTATAATGGCTTAGGCGATAAACCGTTATACACTGGAAGTTACGAAATAACATTACCAACTGATATAACGAGTGTTGTTTGTACTAGTGATTTATCATCACTTGTTCAAAACACTAATAATTTAACTACACCCGAAAAGATAAATTGGGTAAGTTGCGAGCAATTTAAAGCAAAAAATGGTAAGTATGTTGGTTTAACGGCCTATAAATTTATATTTAATAGTTTAAATGCGTCTGAAACAAAAGAAATTGTTACAAATATTAATACAATTGGAAACACTCCTGCTGATAAGTATGAATTTAATTCGTTTTTAGTTGTTGATAACAAGGTGAAAACAATAACTCCAACTACTGTATCTGTTGTAAGCAAAAGAATAACTGGTACGATTTGGGAAGACTTTGATTCAAATGGTTTAATGGAAAAATCTGAAAAGAAAATAGAAGGTATAACACTTGAATTATATAATGATTTAGATGAATTAAAAGATACTACTACTTCAGATAATAAAGGAAAATACATGTTTTCTAGTTTGGAACCTGGTAAGTATTATGTGATTGCTAAATTTCCAGAAGAAAAATATTCTTTAACTGTACCGTCAACTGGATATGATGTTTCAATTAATTCATCATTTACTCCTGTTATTATTCCAGAAGAAAACCCAACACCACCAATAATACCACCAACCACATCTCCGGCTGTGCCACCAAAAGTAATAATTACTACACCATCTAAAACAACTACAACCACCCCATCAAAAGAAGAAACTCCAGAAGAAACAATTCCTGAAAAAGTAAATAAATATGCGGCACGTTCTAAAGAAATTATAATAGTAAATGAAACCAAAAAAATAGGTAATATTAATTTAGGCTTAACGCTAAAGAAGAACTATGCGGTAAAGTTAAACTTATATGTTACAAAGTCTATTTCAACTAATAAATTAGGAGTTTCAGAAATTAAAGAACATGGTAATGTTAAACTTGCTAAGCATAATGTTAGGGATTTAGATACGGTTTCAATAAAGGTAGTGTATTCATTAGAAATAGAAAACATAAAATACCATCCTGGATATATTTTATCAGTAAAAGAATACGTACCAGATGGTATGAGTTTTAATCCGAATTATGAGGAAAATAAAGGCTGGGTTCAGGTTTCAGAAGGAATAATTGAAAACAGAACTCTTGCTAATGAATTAATCAATGGGGGCGAGAAAAAATATTTAACAATTGCCTTTGATGTATCAAGAAAAGAAGCGGGGTTGTTTATAAATAATGCATTAATAGATGATGAAGACCTTCAAATATTAATTGTTGGTTCAACTGAAGAAGAAGCAGGTGATATAAATGAATAATAAAGTTAAAACCATAATTTTATCTCTGATTTTAATTATAATATCATTTTCTTTCCTTCCAAAAGCTTCAGCAGTTGCAGTTAATGTTTATAGTAATAATCAATATATTGGTATTGGGTGGGAAAGTAATGGTAATCAAAAGTATTTTAAGGCAAATGGTATACCATTTAACCGCTTCCTCACTAAGTTTAACAGTCCGTTTTTTATGCTTAATAATAATGATAATTATTATTATCAGTTATACTGCATAGATCCAGGTATTGCTGTAGGCACAGGGGATTTAAAATTTGATAGGCCAACTGATATCACGATAAAAGGCAATAACGGAATAAATTTAGATTATAAATTAGATCAAGTATTATACGTTTTAACGTATGCTTATTACTTGGAACCATCATCAACATTCCCTAATTATAGTGAATATGGGTTTCCAAGTTATAGTGAATATGAGTTTTCAAGAATTATGGCCGCACAAGGAATTATTTGGGAAATAATGACTGGAGAAAGAGTGACTTTTAACAATTATCAACCAGATAATTGCAGGAGTGATGGATTTTATGTAAGATTATTTGATGAATCTTATTGTAATTCGAATATTTGTAATATGGCAAGAACAGAATATAATTTGTTAATTGATAAGGTAAATGCTGCCAAGAATGTTCCATCAGGATTTTACGTAACTTCATTGGAATCTAATAACTATAAAACACCACTTTATTATGATGATAATACTGGTAAATATACTACAACAATTTGTGATGTTAACAGGTATTTTATAGCATATGAGCCAAAAACAAGTGAGATAGACAAACCGCAAATAAATGATGAGGGAAGGTGTATTACTTTATCATCATCAACTGCAATAGAGGAAAGTGCACCCAAAAATATATCTCTTCATTTAAAGGCTACTTCAGAAAGGGATACTACTTTTGTTACAGGGGAAAAGATACAGGATTTAATGATGGGACGAACAGACAGAGAAGTCTTTATAAAAGTGTATACACCAAAGTATCAGTTGAAAATAAATAAAGTATCAAAAATTGGTGCAGAAAATGAAGGCGCTTTATCAGGAGTGAAATTTAACGTTTACAATAATGCTTATTGTACTTCTAAAATTGGAGAAACCACTAGTACTGATCAAAATGGAGAGGCTATTTACGCTGATTTAAAAAATTATGGAAGGTATTATGTACAAGAAGATGGAACAGTACCTGGATATAATACAAATAAAAACTGTATTCCGGTTGATGTTTCCAAAAATGATTTTGCTGGAACTGGTAATTATAGTCCAATAACCGTAACAAATATTGCCAATAAAGTCCAATTTGATAAAAAAGTAAAAAATATGGATGGTAGTATAGATATTATTGAAGACTATGATGAAAACGGAAACTATGTTGGCCCAGAGTTTGAAATGTATTTAAATGGAAATAATGACAAACTATATTTTACCGAAATAAGTCCAGGAAACTATAAATTAGCTTCAAAGGATACACTTGGAGCAGTTACCTCTTTAAAAACAAACAATGGAAGTTTTTCAGTATATAAATTATTAATGAATATAAATTATATGCTTGTTGAAATTAAAGCCCCAAAAGGATTAACGTTACCAGAAGACCCTAATTTAATGGTATCAACTGATTCTACGCCAGGTACTAAATACTGGACTATATATAATGGTGTAACTGGTTTGATTTTTGAAAAAAAAGATGAAAAAGGTAATTATATAAATGGTGGTACTTTTAAACTACAACATAAAGTATCAAATATTTACAAAGATCTAATGATAAAAGAAATGTCACCAGGTAAATATAATTATGTTGATAAAATTACTGATAAAGAATTAGGGGCAACTTATTTTATAACAACGGTAGAAGGTACAGCCTTTATTGAAAAACTACCACCTGGTGAATATCGAGTAGTGGAAGTAACCGCACCAGAAGGATATGATATGGTAGAAGAAAATACTTCAACGGCGGTAACAACAATTAAGGATAGTGCTTCTTCTAGTTATCGTGTTGAGTTAATTAATAAGAAAACAAGTTTAGCAGGAAGTCGTGATAAAGCAGAATTTGTAATTGCAATAAATACCGGAAGAAAAGTTCCGAATTACATGATAATTATTTCGGCTATTGTAATATTATTAATAGGAGCAGTAATCGCTCGTAAAAAAATGAAATAAAAGCATTTATTTGCTTTTTTTTTGTGTTATGGTAAAATATAATTAAATAACACTTTGAAAAGGAGAAAAATTATGCAAATAACATCAGTAAGAGTAAAAAAAATAGAAAAGGAAAATTCTCGCATGAAGGCAACTGCTTCAGTAGTCCTTGATGATTGCTTTAAGGTTAGGGATATAAGAATAATTGAAGGTGAAGAAGGACTGTTTATAGCAATGCCTAGTCGTAAACTTGAGGAAGGTAAGTACCGTGACGTAGCACATCCTACCAATCCAGAAACAAGGGATGTTTTTTCAAAGGCGATTTTAGACGAATATAATAAGTTGGATTAGATATGAGCTTTGTCATATCTTTTTTTTTGTTTCATATTATTCGTTAGAGGTGATAATATGGATAAGGTAAAAGAAGTAGAAACAAACTTAAATCATACAATCTTATTAACTGAAAGGCAAAACATTACAATAAGTGGAATTGTTAAAATTGATAGTTTTGATAGTGAGGAGTTTTTGTTAGAAACAACAGCAGGGTATTTAGGAATTAAAGGTAGTAGTTTAGAAATAATAAAACTAGATACATATCAGGGTACAATAACAATTAAAGGAAAATTCAACAGTTTTTCATATTTAGAAGATAACAGCGCCAAAAAAGAAGATGGAGTACTCACTAAGTTATTTAAATAATGAATTTAGAAACACAAATAAAAGTATTGTTATTTTCCTTTATATATGGAATTTTATTTTTTTTAACGTATGTATTAATAATTAAAAACGCCAAGTTAAAAAAGCAAAGATTTTATTTATTTATCTGTTTTGCATTTGTTATATTACATACACTTTTTTATTATTTTCTTCTTTATAAAATCAATAATGGATCAATCCATTTATACTTATTGTTTTCTTTTATATTAGGATCAATGTTTTCAAAAAAACTTTACAATATCTAATAAATCGATTGTTTTTTTTATTTTCATTTGTTATCATTATAATGAATAGTGGTGGTATTATGAAAAGAAAATTAACAAAAAAAGATAAATCAAGGCTTTTTTTAACCATGGTTATATGTTTTACTATTATTGGACTGTCAATAACATCATCAGTAAATAACTTTTCAAAAATAAGACAAAAAAGAAAAGAACAATCTGTTTTAACAACACATTTAGAAGAATTAAAAGATGAAGAAAAAACTTTGTCGGATGATGTTATTAAACTTAAAGATCCCGAATATGCAGCAAGGTATGCAAGAGAAAAGTATCTTTATTCAAAAGATGGAGAAACAATTTTAAAATTAGATTAACGCATGAGATTGATATCTTGCGTTTTCTTTTTTATGTGTTAAAATACTTATGGAAGTGAAAAGATGAATATAAACAGCATAAATGTTCAGGTTTTAGCATATATAGGAGACGCTATATACGAAATAAAAATCCGAGAAGATTTTATTAAACTTGGGATAAATAAAGTTAACGATTTACAAAAAGAAGTAACTAAGCATGTTTGTGCTTTTGGTCAGGCCGAAACTTTAAATTTTTGGATTGTTAATAATGTCTTAAGTGAAGAAGAATTATCGGTTATGAGAAGAGCTAAAAACTATAAAACCGCATCAAAACCAAAAAACGTTGATATAATAACGTATAAAAAAGCCACGGCTTTTGAAGCTATTATTGGCTATTTATATTTAGAAAACAAAATCGAGCGTTTAAATGAAATTTTAACAATAAAAAAGGAAATATAATTATGAATGTACATGGAAAAAATGTTGCTAAAGAACTGTTAAACAATAATCATAAAATTAAAAAGGCATATTTAATAGATAGCTTTGACGAAAAAGAGATTGTTCAAAAGTTGGAAAAGTTAGGTGTTCCTATATGCAATTTAGATAAAAGACAGATAGACAAAATGGAAAGAGGAAATCATCAAGGGATTATTTTAGAAATCGAAGATTATAAATTTTTAAGTGAGAAAGAGATGATTTTTAATCTTCAAAGCAATCCTTTTATTGTGATATTAGACCATCTTGAAGATCCTCATAACTTTGGTGCGATAATTAGAACATGTGAAGCAGCAGGTGTTGATTATATAATTATTCCAAAGGATAGAAGCGTGTCAATAAATGCTACGGTTATGAAAACAAGCGTAGGAGCTCTTGACAATGTTAAAATAGTTTTAGTTAATAATTTAAATTCAACAATAAATAATTTAAAAGAAAAAGGTGTTTGGATAGTAGGTACTGACATGCAAGATAGCGAAGAATATACATGCATAGATTATAATTTACCAGTTGCGTTAGTTATTGGAAGTGAAGGATTTGGAATGAGCAGTCTTGTAAAGAAAAATTGTGATTTTATTGCAAGAATCCCAATGTATGGAAAAATAAACAGTCTAAACGCGTCAGTTGCAGCGGGAATTATGATATATGAAGTACTAAAACAACGAAAGTAGGTGAATATATGAATAGTTTTAAAGAAGAATATGGTAATGATAGTGAATTGTTATATTTGATATCTGAAAGAAGTGAAGAAGCTGATGAAATTATTTTTAAGAAGTATTCTCCAATTATTGATTTAAAAGTAAAGAAATATTTATCTTTAGTTTTAAATAAGGGATATGAATATGGTGATTTATATCAAGAGGGATTATTGGGTTTAAATTCAGCTGTAAGGGATTTTAAAGAACAAAAGGACATAAAATTTTCAACTTTCGCCACTTTATGTATAGAAAGGAAAATTTGTTCAGCAGTAAGAAAGGCAACTAGAAAGAAGCATAGTGTTTTAAATGAATCTTTCTCATTAGATTATAAAACTGATGATGATTCAAAATCATTAATAGATAACATTATGTTAGAATCGGGAGAAAGTGTAGAAGATTTAATTATAAGTAGAGAGCAGGAAGCCTTACTTAAGGAATTGTTAAATAAAGAGTTAACGGATTATGAAAACACTGTTTATGAGCTTAGAATGAATAATTTTACTTATACAGAAATAGCACAAACATTGGGTAAAAGTTATAAATCAATAGAAAGTGCTCTTTTTAGAATTAAAGTAAAAATAAAAAATATAATGGCAAAAATCAATTGACCTATTTTATGAAATGTGCTATATTGTAGGTAGTTAAGCACATGAAAGTGTTTTTTATTTTGGAATAGTAGGAGAAATTATGGTAAAAGCAAAAAAAGAAACAAAGATATTTGGCAAGATTAAAAACTTTATTATTGGTGTTAAAAAAGAAACTTTAAAAATAAAGTGGACTTCAAAAAAAGAATTAATAAAATATTCCCTTGCAACTTTTGCGTTTATGGTGTTTTTTTGTTTATTCTTTATTGGAACCGATTTAATAATTGCATTAATATCATATGTAAAGGAGTTAATTGGTTAATATGGAAGAAAAACAGTGGTATGTTGTTAATACTTATTCAGGACATGAAGCAAAGGTAAAAGAAAAACTTGATATGAGAATAAATTCATTGGATATGCAAGAAAATATCTTTAGAGTTATTGTCCCTGAAAGAAAAGAAATAGAAGTAAAAGATGGAAAAACTAAAGAAAAAATAAAAAAATTATTTCCAGGTTATGTTCTTGTAGAAATGATTATGTCTGATGAATCTTGGTATATAGTGCGTAATACGCCAGGGGTAACTGGATTCCTTGGTTCAAGTGGTAAGGGTGCTAAGCCGGTACCATTATATCCATATGAAATAGAACGTATTTTTGAAGAAACCGGATTAAATAAAGTTGAACTTGTTACTAATTATGAAGTTGGGGATAATATAAAAATAACTGATGGTCCATTTAAAATGCTTGCTGGTAAAATTATTTGTTTGGATTTAGAAGGTGGAAAAGCAAACATTTCTATTGATTTGTTTGGACAAGAAACAAACGTTGAATTAGAATTAACTCAATTTACAAAAGAATAATATTTATAAAAGTATTGCTTTTGTCATATATGTTGTGCTAAAATGTTAAGCGCAGCTATATATTTTATATAGATGAAAGAATTTAGTGGAAGGCGCGGATTATAAAGCTATTTGACCACTCGCGAAAAAAATTAATTATAGGAGGTGTTTTTCGTGGCAAAAAAAGAAGTTATGAAAATGATTAAGTTACAATTGCCAGCCGGTAAAGCAACACCAGCTCCTCCAGTAGGAACTGTGTTAGGGCCAGCAGGTGTTAATTCGTCTGAATTTTGCGTTAAGTATAATGATGCAACAAAGGATAAGATGGGAGATATAATTCCGGTTGAAATTACTGTATATGATGACAGAAGTTTTGATTTAAGGTTTTTAACACCACCAACAGCATTCTTACTTAAGAAAGCTTCAGGAATTAAATCTGGTTCAGCTAAGGGATCAACTGCAGTAGTTGGTAAGATTAGTAAAGACCAATTAAAAGAAATTGCAGAAATAAAATTACCTGATTTAAATGCTTATACGGTAGAAGAAGCTATGAAAATAGTTGAAGGTACTGCAAAGAACATGGGTATTGAAATTATCAAATAATAAAATACATATAGAGTTATCTATGTGGGAGGAAAATCCGCTATATACCACAGGGAGGTAAAAATGAGAAAGAAAAGCAAAAAATACACGGAAGCTTTAGCAAAAGTTGAAAAAAACAAGCTTTATACTAAAGAAGAAGCTGTAAAATTAGTAAAGGAAACTTCTACTTCTAAGTTTGATGGATCTGTTGAAATAGCAGTAAGATTAAATTTAGATACAAAAAAGAACGATCAACAATTAAGAGGAGCTATCGTATTGCCACATGGAACTGGTAAAACTAAAAAAGTTTTAGTTTTAGCAAAGGGTGATCAAGCTAAAGCAGCAACCGTAGCAGGAGCAGATTACGTTGGCGATATGGATATGATTACCAAAATTGAAAAAGAAAATTGGCTTGATTTTGATGTAATTATAGCAACACCAGAAATGATGCCCATGTTAGGTAAATTAGGTAAAATTTTAGGCCCTAAGGGATTAATGCCTAACCCAAAAACTGGAACAGTAACCCTTGATACAAAAAAAGCTGTTGAAGATGTAAAAAAAGGACGTGTTGAGTATAGAACCGACTCTTTTGCAAACGTTCATGCAATAATGGGAAAAGTATCGTTTACTGAAGAACAATTAATTGATAACATTAATACGTTTATAGATGTTATTATTAAATCAAAGCCAGTAGGAGCAAAAGGACTTTACATTAAGAATATTTCTATTGCTTCAACAATGGGTCCTGGAATTAAACTAGACCTAAGCTCTTTTGACAAATAGTTTGAAAAGAGTTATAATAATTATTAATTGATACCAATTTGGCATTGATTATATAGAGTACCATAGACAGTAGGAGGCATTATGCATAACTTATTCCTACCGAGGGCAAAAACAATGTATATGTGTTTTTATGCCTTCGTTTAAGTATAAATGAAGGCTTTTTCTATGGGTACTTGTAATATTAAAAGGAGGAAATATGGCAAATAAATCTATTATTGCGAAAAAAGAAGAAGTTGTTGATGAAATAGTTGATAAAATAAATAATGCTGTAGGGGTAGTTTTATTCAATTATAACGGTTTATCTGATGATGAAATAACAATTTTACGTTGTAAGTTACGTGAATCAAATGCTTCTTATAAAGTGTATAAAAACACTTTAGCAAAAAGAGCGTTAGATAAGTTATCAATTAATTTAGATGAATGTTTATTTGGACCATCAGCTATTGCAACATCACTTGATGCAATAGCACCAATTAAAGTGTTAGCAGAGTTTGCAAAAGAACATCCCACTTTAGAATTAAAAGGTGGAATAATCGATGGAAAGATAACTTCGTTAGAAGAATTGAAAACTCTAGCAACAATACCATCAAGAGATGGATTGTTAACAATGTTTGCAGCAGGATTAATAGAACATGTTAAAAACGTTGCAATATGTCTTGACTTATACAGTAAAAAGTTAGAAGAAGAAAAGTAATTTTAAAATAAGGAGGAATTTAAAATGGCTAAATTAAGTACAAAAGAAATAATTGACGCAATCAAAGAAATGAAAATTTTAGAAGTAAAAGATTTATTAGATGCAATGAAAGAGGAATTAGGAGTAGATCCAAGTTCAGTTGCTGTTGCTGCAGCACCAGTTGCAGTAGAAGAAGAAAGTACAACAGCAACAGTAGTTTTAAAATCAGCAGGATCAACAAAAATACAAGTTATAAAAATAATTAGAGATATAACTGGATTAGGATTAATTGATGCTAAGAAAATTGCTGACGAAGGTGGAAATGTTAAAGAAAACGTTTCTAAAGAAGAAGCAAATGAACTTAAAGCTAAATTAGAAGAAGCTGGAGCAACAGTAGAACTTCAATAATTAATTAATAAGTGTTATAATAAGATTACAAATTTTGTAATCTTATTTTTTTATGGAGGATTTATGGGACATTACTTTACTAATGATGATAATTTAGAGTTAAACATACAAAAAGTACCAGTTGAAATAAACAAAATCAGGTATTATTTTTATACTGATAATGGTGTTTTTTCAAAAGGAGAATTAGATTATGGTACAGAACTATTGTTAAAAACATTAGATATAAAAGATGTTTCAACAAAAACATTTTTAGATATTGGTTGTGGATGCGGACCAATTGGAATTTATTTATCAAAACTTAACGCTTTAAAAGTTGATATGACAGATGTAAATTTGAAAAGCATTCTTTTATCAAAAAAGGCATCTCTTGAACAAAACTTAAAAACCAATGTTTTTGAATCGTTTTCTTATGAAAAAATTATTGATAAATATGATTACATAATTAGCAATCCTCCAATTAGAGTAGGAAAAAAAGTACTTTATGATATTATTATGAACGCAAAACTTCATTTAAATGCTGGCGGAGAAATGTGGATAGTAGTAAGAAAGAAGCAAGGAGCTGATAGTTTAGTAAGGGATATGAAAAAAACGTATAATGTTACAATTGTTGACAAGAAAAAAGGCTTTTTGATAATTAAAGCACAATAATAGGGAAGTTTTTAACTTCTTTTTTCTTTTTTTCTTAAATCTATTGACAACACTAGAAATTTCTAGTAAAATTTTAAATTGGTACTGTGTCCTCAGTTTAGGACATGTTCTTTAAAAATTTTTAGTTTAGGGGTGGAAACGCGTGGCTTATAAAGTTAAAAAAATGAATGAATACCGTGAAAGAAGGGACTTTTCAAGAACAAAGAAATCTTTGGAACTATGTGACTTGTTAGAAATTCAAACAAAATCATATAATTGGTTTGTTCAAGAAGGAATAAAGGAAGTATTAGAGGAAATAAGCCCAGTAGAGAATTTCTCTAGAACACTATCATTAGGATTCGGAGATTATTCTTTTGATGAACCAAGGCATTCAATTAAGGAATGTAAGGAGAAAAAAGCAACGTATGCTGCTCCTTTAAAGGTTCAAACGTTTTTATTTAACAATGAAACCGGTGAAGTAAAAGAACAGGAAATTTTCTTAGGCGATATGCCTTTAATGACAGAGGCGGGATCATTTATTTTTAATGGTTCAGAACGAGTTATTGTATCACAATTAGTTCGTTCACCAAGTGTTTATTATGGTAGGGAAATTGATAAGAATGGCCGTTCAGTTTTTTCTTCTCAAATTATACCAACTAGGGGAACTTGGCTTGAGTATAAATTAAATAGTAAAGATGTTGTTGACGTAAGAATTGATAGAAATCGTAAAGTTGTAATAACTGCTTTTTTAAGAGCTTTTGGTTTGTCAACAGATGAAGATATTTTATCTTTATATGGCCAAGACGAATATTTGATTAATTCTTTAGGTAAGGATTCTACTAAAAATACGGATGAGGCTTTACTTGAAATATATGAAAAATTAAAGCCAGGTGAACCAGCAACTTTAGACAGTGCAAAAAACCAATTACTTACAAGGTTTTTTGATAACTTTAGATATGATTTAGCAAAAGTGGGACGCTACAAATTTAACAAAAAGCTAGACGTATGTGATCGACTTTTAAACCAAAAACTTGCAGAAGATATTAAGGTTGATGGCAATATAATTGCTAAAAAAGGTACAAAAGTTACGGTTGAAGTATTAGAAAAGTTACGCCCAGTTTTTAATAATGGTTATGGATTAATTGAAACTTTAGGTAACGCAGAATTAGATGAACATACTAAGGTTCAAGTTGTTTCAGTTATTTCGCCAGCAGATTCAGAAAAAGCAGTTAAAATCATTGGTAATGATCCCTCAATTGACGTTAAAATATTAACAATATCAGATATTTTTGCATCAGTTTCATATTATTTAAATTTATTGCAAGGTATTGGTTCAATTGATGAAATCGACCATTTGTCAAACCGTCGTTTAAGACAGGTTGGTGAATTATTACAAAATCAGTTTAGAATTGGTGTAACTCGTATGGAAAGAGTAATTCGTGAAAGAATGACAACTTTGGACATTGAAACAGCAACACCAAAAACTTTAATTAACATTAGACCAATTACTGCAGTTATTAAAGAATTCTTTGGATCAAGTCCATTATCTCAATTTATGGATCAGATTAATCCATTATCTGAATTAAATAATAAAAGACGTTTATCAGCGTTAGGGCCTGGTGGTTTATCAAGAGATAGAGCTGCTATGGAAGTTCGTGATGTTAACGTTTCTCACTATGGTAGAATTTGTCCAATTGAATCTCCCGAAGGAGCTAACATTGGTCTTATTACATCACTTGCAAATTATGCAAAGATAAATGATTACGGATTTATAATGACTCCATATCGTAGGGTAAAAGATGGTAAGCTTCTTGACCAAATTGATTATTTAACTGCTGATGAAGAAGCAAGTTTTAAAATTTCACAAGCAAAAGTTGATATGGAAGGAGAGACTATTATTCAGTCTCATTGTCCAGCAAGACTTAATGGAGAAAATATTTTAGCAACTCCAACGGAAATAGATTATATTGATGTAGCACCACAACAAATTGTTTCAGTTACAACAAGTTGTATTCCTTTCCTTGACCATGATGATGCTCATCGTGCGTTGATGGGTTCAAACATGCAACGTCAAGCACTACCATTGTTAAGAGCTGAAGCTCCTATTGTTGCTACCGGTGTTGAAGCACAAGCAGCAAAAGATAGTGGAGTTACGGTTGTTTCAAAATCAGATGGTGTTGTAGAATACGTAGATGGTAAGAAAATAGTTGTGAAAACACTTAAAGCAAAAGACGTTTACATTCTTAAAAACTTTGAAGGATCAAATGCTGGTACTTGTTATCATCAAAGACCAATTGTAAAAATAGGTGATAAAGTCAAAAACGGACAAATTATTGCGGATGGTCCAAGTACTGATATGGGAGAAGTAGCTCTTGGTAAAAACGTTGTAGTAGCATTTATGACTTACAACGGATATAACTATGAAGATGCTGTTGTTCTTAATGAAAGATTAGTAAAAGATGATGTTTTTACATCAATTTATATAGAAGATTATGAGATTCAATGTCGTGATACAAAATTAGGACCTGAAGAAATTACTAGGGATATACCTAACGTATCAGAAGACGCCCGTAAAAATTTAGACTCTGATGGTATTATTAGAATTGGTACAGAAGTAAAAGAAGGCGATATTCTAGTTGGTAAAGTAACACCAAAGGGAATGGTAGAACTTACTTCTGAGGAAAAACTATTACATGCTATATTTGGAGAAAAAACTCGTGAAGTTAGAGATACTTCATTACGTGTTCCACATGGTGGAGCGGGTATTGTTCATGATATAAAAATATATACAAAGAAAGATTCTGATGAACTTCCAAGTGGAGTAAGTAAAGAAATAAGAGTGTATATTGTTCAAAAGCGTAAAATACAAGTTGGTGATAAAATGGCAGGACGTCATGGAAACAAGGGAGTTATTTCACTTGTTGCACCATCAGAAGATATGCCTTATTTACCAGATGGTAGGCCAGTTGATATTTTACTTAATCCACTAGGAGTACCATCTCGTATGAACCCAGGACAAATTCTTGAATTACACTTAGGTATGGCCGCTAAAAAATTAGGCGTTTATACGGCAACTCCGGTATTTGATGGAGCTTCTTGGGAAGATATTCAAGAAATGATGAAAGAAGCAAAAATGGATCCTGATGGAAAAACTGTTTTATATAATGGAAAAACTGGTGATCCATTTGATAATCGTGTTGGTGTTGGTATAATGTACATGATTAAACTTGATCACATGGTTGATGATAAACTTCATGCTCGTGCAACTGGTCCATACTCTTTAGTTACTCAACAACCACTAGGTGGTAAAGCACAATTTGGTGGTCAAAGATTTGGAGAAATGGAAGTTTGGGCATTATATGCATATGGAGCAGCTCATGTCCTTCAAGAAATTCTAACGGTTAAATCAGATGATGTTATTGGTCGTGTAAAGGTTTATGAAGCAATTGTTAAAGGTAACCCAATTAATCAAGCTGGTGTTCCGGAGAGTTTTAGAGTATTAATTAAAGAATTCCAAGCGTTAGGATTAAACATTGCAATGATTAACGATGAGGGAAAAGAAGTTGATATTAGAACTTTAGAAGAAGATGAAGAAAAAGAAATATCGCCACTTTCTATTGAGGAAATTGATAATGTTTCATTTGTAAAAACCAAGCCAGTGATTAATGAAAAGTCAGTAGAAGAAGAACAACAAGAAGACTTTGAGGAAGAGTTAGAAGATGTTGTTGAAGAAAATATAGAAGACTCTTTAGATGAGGGGAGTGAAGAATAATGATGGATGCAAACAAATTTGAAGGACTAAAGATATCAATCGCTTCACCCGAAATAATAAGAGGATGGTCTCATGGAGAAGTAAAAAAGCCTGAAACAATAAATTATCGTACGTTAAAACCTGAAAGAGATGGCTTATTTTGTGAAAAGATTTTTGGACCATCTAAAGATTACGAATGTTCATGTGGAAAATATAAAAGATTAAGATATAAAGACATTGTATGTGATAGGTGTGGGGTTGAAGTAACTAAATCAAAAGTTCGTCGTGAACGTATGGGTCACATCGAACTTGCAACTCCAGTTTCTCATATTTGGTTTTTTAAGGGAGTTCCATCAAGAATGGGATTAGTACTTGATATGTCTCCAAGAGATTTAGAAGAAGTTTTATACTTTGTATCATATGTAGTAATTAATCCTGGTGCAGCTCCACTTGAAAAAAAGCAAACGTTATCAGATAAAGAATATCGTGCTTACTATGATAAGTATGGTAATACTTTTGAAGTTGGAATGGGTGCAGAAGCTATTTTAAAACTATTAAGTGCAATAGATTTAAAAAAAGAAATAGACGCTATTGAAAAAGAATTAGATGGTGCACAAGAACAAAAACGAATTCGTTTATTAAAGCGTTTAGATATTTTAGATTCATTTATTAAATCAGGCAATAAGCCAGAATGGATGATTTTAACTGCTCTTCCTGTAATTCCGCCAGAACTAAGACCAATGATCCAATTAGATGGTGGTCGTTTTGCAACAAGTGATTTAAATGATTTATATCGTCGCGTAATTAATCGTAATAATCGTTTAAAGAAGTTGCTTGAATTAAATGCCCCTTCAATAATTGTTCAAAATGAAAAAAGAATGTTACAAGAGGCAGTAGATGCATTATTTGATAATGGTCGTCGTGGAAGAAACGTAACGGGTCCATCAAATAGACCACTTAAATCTTTATCTAGTATGTTAAAAGGAAAACAAGGACGTTTTCGCCAAAACTTATTAGGTAAACGTGTTGATTATTCTGGGCGTTCAGTTATTGCTGTTGGTCCTACGTTGAAAATGTATCAATGTGGTATTCCAAAGGAAATGGCATTAGAATTATTTAAACCACATGTTATTCATGGCTTAGTTGAAAGAGATATTGTTCATAACATTAAATCTGCTAAAAAGCTAATTGAAAGCCAAGATGAAAGAGTGTGGGATATTGTTGAAGATGTCATTAAAGAACATCCGGTAATGTTAAACCGTGCTCCAACATTGCACCGTTTAGGTATTCAAGCATTTCAACCAAAATTAGTAAGTGGTAAGGCAATAAGGTTACACCCATTAGTTTGTGCAGCTTTTAATGCTGACTTTGATGGTGATCAAATGGCTGTGCACGTACCTTTATCAGAAGCGGCACAAGCAGAAGCTAGAATATTGATGTTAGGGGCTAACAACATTCTATCTCCAAAAGATGGAAAACCAATTGTTACTCCTTCTCAAGACATGGTGTTAGGTAACTATTATTTAACAATGGAAAAAGCTGGACTAGATGGTGAAGGTAGAATATTTAAAGATGCTAACGAGGTAGTTTGTGCGTATGAGAGAAATGAAATTTCCCTTCATACTAGAATTGCTTTACCAGTTAAAGCATTAAAATATAAAATGTTTACTGAAAAGCAAAATGAAATGTATTTAGTAACAACGGTTGGTAAAGTTATATTTAATGAAATATTACCAGATGGATTTCAATATATTAATGAGCCAACAACCGAAAATTTTGAGCAGTTAACTCCTGATAAGTTTTTCTTACCAAGAGGAACAAATATCCCTGAAGCTATTAGCAAAATGGAATTAGTTAAACCATTTCCTAAAGGGGCTTTAGAAAGTATTATAGCTCAAATATTTAAAAGATATAAAACAACAGAGACTTCTGTTATGTTAGATAGACTAAAGGATTTAGGGTTTAAGTATTCAACGATTGCGGGTATTTCATTATCGGTTGCTGATATTGAAAGAAGTGAAAACAAGCTTCAAATAGTTGAAAAATCACAAAAAACCGTAGATACAATTAACAAACAATACCAACGTGGTTTAATAACTAACGAAGAACGATATACAAAAGTATGTGAAGTATGGACTAAGGCTACTAATGAAGTTGAAAAAGAACTAAAGATAAAAGTTGAATCTCCATCTGATAATTCGATTATGATGATGATGAATTCAAAAGCTCGTGGTAACTTATCTCAATTTTGTCAATTAGCTGGTATGCGTGGACTTCTTCAAAAGCCAAATGGCGAAGTAGTAGAAATCCCAGTAACCTCATCTTTTATTGATGGATTATCAGTATCAGAGTTCTTTATATCTACTCATGGAGCTCGTAAAGGTAACGCAGATACCGCTCTTAAAACAGCTGATTCTGGATATTTAACAAGACGATTAGTTGATGTTGTACAAGACGTTATTGTAAGAGAAGATGATTGCGGAACAATCCAAGGTGTTAACGTTAAGGCGTTTATTGATGATGGTTCTGGAACGGTAATTGAAAGTTTATATGAACGTATATTAGGACGTTTTACTAATAAAAAAGTGATTAATCCAGAAACAAAACAAGTTATTATTGAAAAAAATCAATTAATTACTGAACAAATTGCCGATAAGATAGTTAATCTTGGTATTAAAGAAGTAGAATTAAGAACAGCATTAACTTGTAAGACTGAAAACGGAGTTTGTAAACACTGCTATGGACGTAATTTAGCAACTGGTAACATAGTTGAAATAGGTGAAGCTGTTGGTATAATGGCAGCACAATCAATTGGTGAACCAGGTACTCAGTTAACGATGCGTACTTTCCATACTGGAGGAGTTGCCTCTGGTGAGGATATAACACAAGGTTTACCTCGTGTACAAGAGTTGTTTGAAGCTAGAAATCCAAAGGCTCGTGCTTCAGTTGCGGAAATCAATGGTAAAGTAACTAAAATTGATGATGCTAATGGTAAATTTAAAGTTTCTATATCAAATGATGTAGAAACAAGAGAACATACAACTAATTATGGTGTAAAATTATGCGTTGAATTAGGTCAAGAAGTAAAAGCGGGAGATAAGCTAAACATAGGATCAATTAATCCTAAAGAATTGCTTGCTGTTACTGACCCAATTACTGCACAACAATATATTTTAAGTGAAATACAAAAAGTATATAAATCACAAGGTGTTGATGTTTCTGACAAGCACGTTGAAATCCTAGCTCGTCGTATGATAGCTAGAATTAAAATTGTTAATGGTGGAGATACTACTCTTGTATCTGGAAAACTTGTATCAATGCAAGAATTTACTAGAATTAATAAAGAATATATTATTAAAGGTAAAAAGCCAGCTACTGGTAGACCGATTATGCTTGGTATTACTAAAGCATCATTGGAGACTGATTCATTCTTATCAGCGGCATCTTTCCAGGAAACAACAAGGATCTTAACAGATGCAGCAATTAAGGGTAAAATAGATCACTTAAGAGGTTTAAAGGAAAACGTTATTGTTGGTAAACTAATACCAGCAGGTACTGGAATAAAGGATTATTCCAACGTTGAATATACTCTTGAAAGTGAAAAGGTTGATACTGATGCACTTGATGTGTTAGAAGAGCAGTTAACGGATTAATAAAAAGGAGCTTAATTAAAGCTCTTTTTTTGGTTATTGTGTATAATTTTATTCAAACTTAATATTTAATATGGCGTTTATTGTTTTTTGTGTTAAAATATACTTTAGGTGATTTTAATGGAAGATGTCTATGAATATTTAAAAAACAACATATTGTTAAAAGCAACTGATTCATTGGTAGTTGCCGTATCAGGTGGACCTGATTCAATGGCATTATTATTTATATTAAAAAGTATGTATAAAGATAATAAAATTATTTGTGCTCATGTTAACCATAGACTTAGAGAAGAAAGTAATCAGGAAGAAATCAATTTAAAAAAATATTGTTTGATGAATAACGTTATATTTGAATGTATGCATATTGATTCATACGGTAAGGATAATTTTCATAACGATGCAAGAAATAAGCGTTACGATTTTTTTGATAAATTAATGAATAAATATAAGTCTAAGTATTTATTTACGGCACACCATGGAGATGATCTTATTGAAACAGTGTTAATGAGATTAACAAGAGGTTCTACCTTAAAAGGATACGCTGGTATTAGCTTAAAATCTGCTGTTAATAATTATGAAATAATAAGACCATTATTATTTGTTACCAAAGATTATTTATTAAATTTTTGTATAGCAAATAAAATAGATTATGCTGTTGATAAGTCCAATTTTAGTGATAAATATACTAGAAATCGATATCGAAACAACGTTTTACCATTTTTAAAGAAAGAAAATTCAAACGTTAATAAGCAATTTTTAAAATATAGTAGCATACTTTTTAAATATGATGATTATATAAAACAAGTTACGGATGAAAAGTATTTAATACTTTATAAAAATGGTAAACTAAATATTAAATATTTTAATAAAGAAGCAGAATTAATTAAAATAAAGTTAATTGAAAAATTATTATTAGAAATTTATGGTAAAAACATATCATTAGTAGGAAGTAAGCACGTAAATAATATTATTAAAATACTAAATAGTAAGAAACCCAATAATATGATTAAATTACCTAATAATGTTTTAGCAATTAAGAATTATAATTATTTTTACTTAACAGACAGTAATGAAACGTTTAATTATTGTTATGAATTTACGGGATATGTAGAATTACCTAACAATATGGTTATTAAAACAATTAACACTATAGAAAACACTAGTAATTATGTGGCAGCGTTTGATTCAAAAGAATTATTATTACCACTATATGTTAGAAGTAAGTTAGACGGTGATAAAATAGAGGTTTTAGGACTAAATGGTGTTAAAAAAGTAAAAGATATTTTTATTAATGAAAAAGTTAATAAAGAAGCAAGAACTACTTATCCAGTACTAGTAGATTCTGGTGGAAAAATTATTTGGCTACCAGGTTTAAAAAAGAGTAAATATGACAAAACAAAGACTAATAAATATGATATAATAGTTAAGTACGATTAAGGAGGATTTGAATGATACAACAAAAACAAGATATAAAAAAGGGAATGGTCCCTTACGTATTATTATTAATAATTGGAATACTAATAATGTTTTTTTATAGTATGATGAGTAATAATACTAATGAGCTTACTTATGATGAGTTTTCTAAAGCTTTAAACAAAAAAGAAATTAAGGAAATAACTATAACTCCAAGTACTAGCGCTTATACGTATGAATTAACAGGTAAATTAAAAGGATATGAAAAGGGAGAAACCTTTGTAGTTAAAACACCTTTATCAGATTCTATAATAAATAAAATAATAGATGCTAGTGATGAAAATGGTTTTAAAGTAACTGCTAAAGCAGATCCTGCATCA
Organism: Bacilli bacterium; assembly: GCA_036660495.1. Classification (GTDB taxonomy): domain Bacteria; phylum Bacillota_I; class Bacilli_A; order RF39; family UBA660; genus JAVXAN01. The sequence goes on from JAVXAN010000001.1 coordinate 42,290, forward strand.
AGTACTTGGCTAGTATTTTTGCTTAACGTTGCGCCATACTTATTATTAATAGGGGTTGCCTTTTGGTTTTTCACAAGACAAGTAAATAATAATAAGGGTTCGATGGATTTTGGAAAAAGTAAAGCAAAGTTAAATGCTGATAAAGGTGTTGTTACCTTTAAAGATGTAGCAGGCTTACCAGAGGAAAAAGAAGAACTTCAAGAATTAATTGATTTTTTGAAAACACCAAAGAAGTTTCAAAAATTAGGTGCTAGAATACCTAAAGGGGTTTTATTGGTAGGCCCTCCAGGAACAGGTAAAACTCTATTAGCTAAGGCTGTAGCCGGAGAGGCTAACGCGCCATTTTATTTCATTAGTGGTTCTGATTTTGTTGAACTATATGTTGGAGTTGGGGCAAGTAGAGTTAGAGATATGTTTAAACAGGCTAAGCATAATGCTCCCTGCTTAATATTTATAGATGAGATAGATGCTGTTGGAAGACAAAGAGGAACGGGTATTGGTGGTGGACATGATGAACGCGAACAAACGTTAAACCAATTACTAACGGAAATGGATGGCTTTGGTGCTAACGAAGGTATAATTATTATTGCAGCAACTAATAGACCAGACGTTCTTGATCCAGCACTATTAAGACCTGGAAGGTTTGACAGGCAAGTAACGGTAGCGTTACCTGATATAAAAGCAAGAACCGAAATTTTAAAAGTGCATGCTAAAAACAAAGTTATGGCTAAAAGTGTCAACTTACATAACATTGCCAGAAGATGCGTTGGATTTAGTGGGGCTGATTTAGAAAATCTTCTAAATGAAGCAGCTTTATTAGCTGTAAGGCGAGAAAAAAATGCGATAACAATGTCAGAAATTGATGAAGCAATTGACAGAGTTATTATGGGACCTGCAAAACTTACTAAAAAGTATACTGATAATGAAAAGAAGTTAGTAGCTTACCACGAAGCGGGGCATGCCGTACTTGGAATTAAGCTTGATGATGCAAATGATGTTCAAAAAGTTACTATTATTCCAAGGGGTCAAGCTGGTGGATATAATTTAATGATGCCTAAAGAAGAAAAATACACAGCTACAAAAACCGAATTATTAGAACAAATAATGGGACTTTTGGGAGGCCGTGTAGCTGAAGAAGTTGTGTTCAATGAAATTACAACTGGAGCGCATAATGATTTTGAGCAAGCTACTAAAATAGCAAGAAGTATGGTAACTGAGTATGGAATGAGTTCCCTTGGACCGGTTCAGCTTGAAACACGAAGTGAAGGTGCTTTCTTAGGAAGAGATTATAATAAAAACCGAAATTTCTCTGACCAGGTTGCTTTAGAAATAGATAATGAAGTAAGAACGATAATTAATGGATGCTATGATAAGGCAAAATTAATGGTAATTGAAAACAGAAAGTTATTAGATCTTTTAGCAACAACGTTAATTGAGTGTGAAACCTTAACGAAAGAACAAATAGATTATTTGGCAGAATATGGTAAAATGCCAGAAGAAGAATTGCTTGATGATCTGTCATTAGCAAAATTAAAAGAAATGGCAAAGGAAAAAGAAATTGCTGGATATTCTTCAATGAATAAAGAAGAACTAAAAAAAGCAATAAGCGAAGATTAATAAAAAACGTTTAGTTAATAATTCTAAACGTTTTTTTATATCCAGGTTCAGTGCCTTTAATATAATATAATATTTTTTTTAATTTTGATTCATTAGTTGCAACTGCACCGGTTTCTACGTCAGTTAAAACACCTACTACGTTATCTGGTTTTTTATACCATGTTTGTTTTTCATCTCTTAAATAATTTTCAATAGTATCAGCCCAAATGTTTTTTGCATATTTGTACTCTTTGTTTGAAAGCTTTCGATTATCATCATATCCAGTCCAAACACCAACGGTAATGTCTGGATTGTATCCAACTGTCCATAGGTCATAATCTGTAGTACCGCTCTTTACAGCATACTTTCTGGTTATTTTAGGAGCTATAGAGGCACAAGTTGGCGAAGCATAACTTTTTAAATTAGGATCATATGTATTTGATAGTAATTCATTTAAAATGTACGTATAAGATTCACTTAACACTCTATCTTTATTTTCCTTATGTTTATATATAATATCACCATTTCCATCTTCTACTTTTTTAATTAAATGTGATTTAATTTTGTAACCGTTATTAGCAAGTGCCGCATAGGCAGATACAAATTCATCGATATATAATTCGTTAGTGCCTAAGGGTAATGAGGCATTACTTTCTAGTTTTGAAGATATTCCTGCTTTTTTAGCTGTTTCAACCAAAACATTTTCACCTAAAAATAAATGAGTTTTAATAGCGTATATATTATCTGAATAAGCAATAGCTAAAGCCATAGTAATCTTATTATTAGGATAAATATCACCATAATTGCTAGGCGAGTATGTTAACCCATTTTCTAAAGTAAAAGTTGTTGGTTTACTAAGAAAAGTGCTAGCAGCAGTCAAGCCGTTTTCTAAAGCAGAATAATAAAGAAATGGTTTCATAGCAGATCCAACTTGTCTTTTAGATTGTACTGCCCTATTATATTGAGACTTAGAGTAATCTTTACCACCAGCAAGAGCCATTATTTCTCCGTTATTAGGATTCATTACAATTGCAGATACTTGCATTTCTTCTTTTTTTTCCATGTTGTTTTTTATACTTTCTTCTAATACTGTCTGAGCTTTTAAATCAAGAGCAGTATATATTTTTAATCCTTCTTGTCTAATGGTATCGGGACTAACTATTTTTAATTCTTCTAATTCTCTTATAATTGCATCTTGATAATACATAATTGTAGATAAGTTTAAATTCTCTTTTTTTCCATAATAAGTTAGCTTTACGTTTAAAGTGTCTTTCATTTCTTTTTTGTTAATAATTTTATTATTAACAAGGGAAATCAAAATTTCTTTTTGCCTTTTTTTAGCTTTTTTTTCATTATTTAGTGGTGAATAATTATTTGGTGACTTAGGAATCCCAGCTAACATTGTAGCTTCAGCCATTGATAAATGCTTAGAAGATTTATTAAAGTAATATAGCGAAGCATTTTCTATTCCAAGAATCCCGTTGCCGTAGTTTATAGTGTTAAGGTATCCTTCAAGAATATCTTTTTTTGAATATTGAACTTCAAGGCAAAAGGCATACCATGCTTCTTTTATTTTTCTTGACCATGTTTTTTCGAACGTTAAAAACAAGTTTCTAGCATATTGCTGAGTAATTGTTGATGCCCCCTGCTTTATCTCTTTTGATTTTAGATTAATAAAAGAAGATTTTATTATTCTAGGAATATCAAATCCATAGTGTTCATAAAAGTTTTTATCCTCTGAATATATTGTTGCTTTTATTAAGTTTTTATTAATATTATTAAGTTCAATCCATTTTTTTGTACCATTACTCCCTTCATAAAAACTTTTATTGTCTTTATCATACATGTATATACTGTTTGAATTTTGAATATCAATTTTGTTAAAGTATTTAGCATATACATATAAAAAGCTATATAAGATAATGAATGCAATCATTAGGACAAGAATAATTTTAACAAGCAATTTAGTTTTTTTCATCAATCAACCTCTCCCATATCTTTATTATTGGTAAAAAAAGTTAAAATATAAGTAATTTATTTGTATCTTTTTCGTTTTATATGCTATAATGACACTAGAAAAATTTAGGTGATGTTTATGAAAAAAATAAATATATATGCATCTATTGCTGGTAGAGTAAATGCTAAAAGCGAATTAAACACGGTAGGTACTATAGATGATAACGTAATTTCATATGATGATGGTGAGGTAAAAGTGAAAGTATGCTTGCTTAATGATGAGATTTCCATCACAAGAAAAACAAGTGAAATGTTATTAAATTTACAATTTAAAGAAAGCACAAAAAAACTTAGTGAATATAAAATCAACTTAATACCTTCTGTTATGAATGTTGAAACTAATACTAAAAAATTGGAAATACGCAATAATAGTTTAACTGTATATTATGATTTAAAAATAAACGGAGTGCATAGCGATACTTTCACATACTATTTAGAATGGAGTGATTAAATTGAATTTAAAGTTAATGATTAAAAAAACTATTATAAAGGCTTTAGAAGAACTTAATATTGAATATGATAGCAAAAGAATAATTATTGAAATCCCTAAAAATCGAGAAAACGGGGACTTTTCTAGTAATATTGCTATGCAATTAAGTGGAACACTTAAGAAAAAACCGGTTGAAATTGCAGAACGTTTAGTTAAAACAATGGAAAAAAGTGGAAAAATAGAAAAGTGTGAAATAGCAATGCCTGGTTTTATTAATTTTTATTTAGATAATGAATATATTTTTAGTGGTATAAAATCAATTATTAAAGATGATTCTAATTATGGAAGAAGTAATATGGGCAATAACAAAAAAATTAATATTGAGTTTGTTAGTGCTAATCCAACAGGGATTTTACACCTTGGAACGGCAAGGGGTGCTGCGTATGGTTCTAATTTAGCAAACATAATGACTTTTGCGGGATATAATGTAACAAAAGAGTATTATGTTAATGATGCGGGTAACCAAATTGATAACTTAGGAATATCTATAAGGGAAAGATATAAAGGATTATGCTTGTTGACGGAAAACATGCCTGAAAACGGATATTATGGTAATGAAATAATTAGTATTGCCAAAATTATTAAAGATAAGTATGGTAATGGTAAAATTAATGAAAATATAAGCTTTTTTAAAGAAGTTGGAGTTGATTATTTACTTAATATAATAAAAGAAGATTTGTATAATTTTGGGGTTTCTTTTGATATATGGACGAGTGAAAAAGAAATTAGGGCTAAAGGAAAAATTGAAGAGTCACTTGATATTTTAAATAAATCTGGATTAATATATGAAAAAGATAATGCTAAATGGCTTAGAACAACAGCTTATGGAGATGATAAAGATCGAGTTCTTATAAAGTCAGATGGTAGTTATACTTACTTAGTGCCAGATATTGCTTATCATTTAGATAAGTTTGATAGAAAATATGATGAATTAATAGATGTTTTAGGAGCAGACCATCATAGTTATGTATCTAGGTTAAAGGCAAGTATTGAAGCGTTAGGGTATGATCCTAAAATGCTATCAGTAAAACTATTACAAATGGTAAGATTATTAAGAAGCGGTACGATAGCTAAGATGAGTAAAAGAGCTGGTGGAAATATAACTATTTCAGAATTAGTAGAAGAAATAGGAATTGATGCTGCTAGGTATTTCTTTGCATCTAGGTCATTAGATACACAAATGGATTTTGATATTGATTTAGCAATGAGTAAGTCAAATGAAAATCCTGCTTTCTATGTTCAGTATGCCCATGCAAGAATATGTTCTATATTAAGAGAGGCACAAGCAAAGAAAATCAAGCTATCATTAGATGTTAAGGATATTTATTCTAGTGATGCTAAAGCTTTAATTTTAAAAACATATGAGTTTATGGACGTAGTAGAAACTTCTGCTATGAAAAAAGAACCTCACTTAATAACAAATTATGTATATGAATTATCAAGCCTTTTCCATAGTTATTATGGAAAAGAAAAGATATTAACAGATGATGAAAACGTTTCATCACAAAAATTAAGCTTAATAAAAAGCGTACAAATTACCATTAAAAACGCATTATCTCTTATTGGAGTAAATGCGATAGAAAAAATGTAGGAGGAAAAATGAATATAAGAAAAATGCCCTTAGAAGACTTAGAATTATTATCATATACAGATATTGCGTATGAATTATTAAAAAGTGATAAAAAGTCAAAGACAACCCCAATTTTATTTGGAGAAGTGTGTAAATTACTTGAAATAGACGAAAACATGATGTTTGAATTGATTGGTGATTTTTACACAACGCTTACTACAGATAGAAGGTTTATTTTACTTGAAAACGCGGAATGGGATTTAAAGGAATTTCACGTGGTTAAGCCAGTAATTGATGATGACGATGATGAAGAAGAAGTTGAAATTGAAGATGATGAAGAAGTTGAAACAGAAGAAGATGTAGTTGATGAAGAAGATTATGATGGAGACGAGGATACTGATGATCTCGATGATCTTGCAATAGTAACTGAAGAAGAATTAGAAGAATAAGGTGATAGGATGTTTGAGAGATTAGACTCAATAAAAATAAGAAATGATTTTATTAAAGTAGAATTAACTAAACCAGAAGTTATTTCTGATATAAAAAAAACTAGAGAATTATCCAAAGAGCAATCGGATTTATCGGAAATAGTAGAAGTATATGATGAATATTTGAAAGCAAATAGTGATTATGCCGAGGCTAAAGAACTATCAAGCGATCCGGAACTTGGTGCTTTTGCTAAAGAAGAATTAGAAAGATTAGATAAATTAAAAACTAATTTAGAAAGTAAATTAGAAATAATTTTATTACCAAAAGACCCTAATGATGGTAAGAACATCATAATTGAAATAAGAGGCGCTGCTGGTGGAGATGAAGCTAATCTTTTTGCTGGAGATTTGTATGATATGTATATCAGGTATGCAGAGTCACAAGGATATAGTATTGAAGATTTAGATAGTGTTCCTGGAACTAGTGGTGGTTTTGCTCAAGTTTCATTCCTAATAAAAGGAAAAAACGTATATTCAAAGTTAAAGTATGAATCAGGAGCACATAGAGTACAAAGGGTGCCTACAACAGAGTCACAAGGAAGAGTTCATACTTCAACGGCAACAGTTGTTGTTATGCCAGAAGCAAATGATTTTGACATAGAAATTAAACCTGAAGATATAAGAGTTGATGTGTATCGAAGTAGTGGTGCAGGAGGACAGGGAGTTAATACAACTGATAGTGCTGTTCGTATCACTTATTTACCAACTGGAATGATCGTTACTTGTCAAAACGAAAGAAGTCAAATTAAAAACAAAGAAAAAGCGATGCAAATATTAAAAAGCCGAGTGTATGAAGAAAACGAAAGAAAAAAACAAGAAGCAGAAGCAGACGAAAGAAAAAGCAAAATTGGTACAGGAGATCGAGCTGAAAAAATAAGGACTTATAATTATCCTCAAAATCGGGTAACCGATCACCGAATAGGTTTTACTACTAAGCAGTTAGATAGAGTAATGAATGGTAAGATGGATGAAATAATTGATGCACTAATAAATGAGGATCAACGAAGAAAAATAGAAGGTAAATAATGAAAATTTCGGATTTATATAAATTAAATTCTATTAAAAATCAAGAAGTAAATTATATTTTGAAAAACTTATTAAACCTAACCGACAGACAAATAAGTTTAAATATAGATTTAACTGATAAAATGATTAAGCAATTTTTAGAGGCACAAAAAAAAGTAGAAGATAAGGTTCCTCTTCAATACGTAGTTGGAAACACTAATTTTTATGGATATGAATTTAAAGTTAATCCATCCGTTCTTATCCCAAGGCCAGAAACTGAATGTTTAGTTCAAGAAACAATAAAAAGAATCAAAAACTTTGATAATCCAGTAATCGCTGATGTTGCAACCGGAAGTGGTTGCATAGCAATTACGTTATCAAAAGAGTTAAATAGTTTAGTGTATGCATCAGATATAAGTAGTGAAGCTTTAATGATTGCTAAGGAAAATAATAATATAAATAAAGCAAACGTTAATTTTTATGAAGGGGATATGTTAACCCCATACATTGATAATAAAATAAGATTAAACATACTGGTTAGTAACCCACCTTATATAAGTAAAACCGAAAAAATAGAAGAGGCTGTTTATAATAATGAACCCCATCTAGCACTCTTTGCCGATTTTAACGGATTAGAATTCTATAAAAAGATTTTAAAAGATGCTAAGAAAGTGCTGTTAGATAAATATCTAATGGTTTTTGAAATAGGAAGTACACAAGCAACTGATGTTTTAAACATGGCAAAGGAATACTTTCCAGAGGCAAAAATGGAAGTGAAAAAAGATTTATGTGGAAGAAATCGCATGATTTTTGTATATAATTATTAAGAATCACCCATTAAGTAATAGAGGGTGATTTTTTATGAAGAAATTTACAATAATAATGTTAGTTATAATATCTTTAGCTCTATACAATAACAGTACAAAGAGTATTAAAATTCCAGATGATGCTATAAGGTTTAGAATTTTAGCTAATAGTAATTCTCCTTATGATCAAAAATTAAAAGAAGATATAAAAGAAGAACTACAAACAAGCTTATATAACTTGTTAAAAGACACTAAAGAGTTAGGTGAGGCAAAATCATTAATAAAAAATAATATTAATAACTTTGATACAATTGTTAATAAACATATGGAAAACCAAAAATATAAGTATACTATTGATTATGGAATTCATTCTTTTCCAGAAAAAAAGTATAAAGGAGTAATATATGAAGCTGGTAATTATGAGTCATTACTTGTTACACTTGGAACAGGAAAAGGAGATAACTGGTGGTGCGTTTTATTTCCACCACTTTGCTTAATTGAGGCTGAGGAATCTACTGAGGTAGAATATAAATCTTTTATTAAAGAACTTATTGAAAAATATTTTTAAAGTCAAAGTAATATTATAGTATAGAGGAGTGATTTTCTTGCTAAATATTATATTAATTGCAATTAGTTTAAGCATGGATACTTTTGCCTTATCGTTATCTTATGGATTAAAAAAAGAAAAACTACTAACTATTATAGTAACTGCTATAACCGTTGGCTTGTTTCATTTTTTTATGCCATTAATAGGTAACACCTTAGGAGTTTCCTTGTTTTCATATACCATAATTAATCCAAAGTACGTTTTATTTATAGTTTTTATGATTTTATCAATAGACATGTTTATCCATTTTTTTAATGATAATAACGAGGTAAGACCACTAAACATTATTGGTACATTACTATTTTCTATTTCCGTTAGTTTTGATAGTTTTTCAGTTGGAATAGGCATAAGCTATTTATATGAAAACGTTCTTTTAATTGTAAGTGCTTTTTGTCTTATCAGCGCTGTTTTTACTTTTTTAGGTTTTAAGTTAGGAGAAATCATATCAAATAAAATTGGTAAGTATTCTTTTCTTCTTGGCAGTATCACTCTTATACTTTATGCAGTATGGGTATTAACGATTTAAATTAATTAAATAGCAAAACAACTAGAGGTAAAACCTCTTTTTCTATTATAAATTTTTATTATAGTTGACTAATA
>JAVXAN010000002.1:0-36995 GCA_036660495.1 Bacilli bacterium
ACAAAGTAATATTGATGTTATTAATGCTGAGTATGGTTATTTAGCAAATGCTGTTTTAACTAAGAAAAGCAATATTTTTATTGGTGATAAAAATTTTGAATATTTTATTGGTAGTTATGAAAAAAAGGAAAACGGTATTAGTTATAAAGTTGATGAAAGAATATTAATCTATGAATTAGAAAAAGAAGGTCGTTTGATAATAAAAATAAATGCTTATGATAATAAGGTAACAGACGAAATGTTAAATGAATTAACAAAATTTAGTTATGAAAACAAAAAATATAAATAAAGAAAGAAGATAATAAAATGAATTGTAAAAAATGTGGTACACCATCAAGCGGTGAATATAAGTTTTGTAAAACATGTGGTAATCTTTTAGAAGAAAGTATGACTACGCCAGTTGCTGATTTCTCAAATCAAAAAGTTTCTATGCAAAGTAATAATATTAATGAGGGGATAAACATTAATTCAGAAGAAATTATTCAAAATCAGAGTTTTAATATACCAAGCAATGATATTAATCATGAGAACGTGTGGCCTGTTCAAAGTGATAATCAAATAAATAGTCAAGTAGTAGGACAAGAATATAATCAACAGCAAAACGCAGGCATTCAAAGTGGAATTTTGAGCCAAAACACTAACTATGCTGAAGGTGAAAGTACAAATCCTGTTAATATTTTAACAAATAATCAACCATTAGAACAACAATATAATAATCAACAAAATATGAATATCATGCAAAATCAAAGTGTTACTAATTCAGTAAATCCTTCTGGGTTAGTGGGACAAACAAACTCGAACTATAGTCAAAATAACAAGTCTAAAAATAATTTAATACTAATTGTTATTGGTGTTTGTATAGCAATAATAATTGGACTTGTTTGTATTTTTGCAAGCTTTGCTTTAATAGGTGCTTCTAAAAATAACAATCAAAATGAAATTACTGAAGAAAGAACAATGAAAGTTGGTTTTAACGGATTTACTTTTGCAATACCAGTTAATTACGTGTATGAAGTAAAAGGAGAAACATTAATAATTGGCGATGAAGAAGACACGTGGGTTATTCAATTAAGAATTTTTGATGGTTCATATAATCAATTAGTAAAAAATAAATCAACACTAAAACCAAAATTAGAAAAAGAAGGTGTTACTGTTTCAGAAGCTGTGATAAAAAGTTTGGGATCAACTAACTGGCTTACGATAGAGGCTTCTATGTCCGGAGAAAACGTAATAATAGGTTATATGAAGGCAACTGCTAGCAAGGTTTTTGCGGCAATAAGTGTTAATTCGTCAAATGACTTTAACTATGAAAGTTTAAAAACCGTTGGGAAATTCCTTTCTACTGCTGAATATAGTGATACGATTAACAATTTTAAAACAAATGTTGATATATCAACTATTATTAATGCAACAAAAGAATAAGTTTTATTTTTTCATATAATTTATTTCTATTCATATATTTATAATGACTAAATATTAAGGAGGAAATAAATATGGAAACACTTAAAGTTTCATCAAAGTCAAATCCAAGTAGTGTGGCAGGAGCTCTTGCCAACGTTTTTAGAGAAAAAGGAACTGTTGAAATACAAGCAATCGGAGCCGGTGCTTTAAATCAAGCAATAAAAGCTGTAGCAATAGCAAGAGGTTTTGTTGCTCCGTCAGGGAAAAACTTAATATGCATTCCTGCTTTTACCGATATTATGATAGAAGGGGAAGAAAGAACTGCAATTAAGCTTATCATTGAGTCTATATAATTGACAAGCCTCACTATAAAGTGGTATTATTACCATAATATAGGAGGTTTTTTCTATGGTAGAAGATTTATACACATTATATTTTGTTAATGAAAACGTATATGGTGATAAAGTTATTTTTCCAGTAATAACTTTTGATACGCTTGGTATGGATGAATTTACGGCTAGATTTAATGACTATAGGCATTTATATAACTCTTTGCCTAATAAAGTAAAGACGTTTTTAAGAGAAAATCTTAACGCAGTAGAAAGGCCAACTGATAAGTTTTTGAGTGATAAGTTTTTTGTAAAAAAAAGCGGTAAAGATTTTTATAAGGCAAAATCAAAAAGCATAATTTTTGCAAGAGATGCTGACATTCTTTACGTATCTTCTTCAGAAATAGAAAAAATTCTTAGCTCTTTAGTGTTTACTGTTTCGGAGCTTAATACTTCTAAAGTTAATTTAAGCAGTGAAAAAAATCCGGATTTAGTTTTAAGAAGATCATTTTTTAAGAACCTTTATTCTGAGTTTGTAGATGGATCTAAAAACGGGAAAGTTGCCTGGATGATTGATGAAAAAAACGAAATGGATGATATTGGTAATTTTAGTAGAATAGATTCAATTATGGTATCTATAGATAATCTTGCTGTAATAGCAAGAAACACCACTAAAAATACTGAGCGAAGAAGAAAATTAGCTTTTATGTTAAAAGACTATTTGAAAGAAAGTGATTCTTTTTCAAATAAACAACTGATACCATTTTTAAGCAAAGAACAAATAGATGAAAGAAAATATAAAAGTAAAAAAGACTATAATTATTATCAGTACAAATTATTAGAAGCTTTTTCTAAATCAAAAGAAAAGTATGAGTTAGAACATGAACTAGCATGTTCACCAATTAATCTTGTTACTGTTGGAGTTTCTTTTGAGTATCCTGATTATAATTCACATGATGATGAACCTTTTGAATTACAAGAGTTATATAATGCGCTCGAACTAGAAACAGATTATGATAAAATTAGTAAAATTAGAAACAAAATAAATAGAATAGAATACGCGGAAATTTTAGAGGCTAAGATAGAAAATGTAGCTGATGAAGGAAAAGACGATTTAATTGATGAAATATATATTTATACTGATAGTGATTTGGAACAATATATTCCTAGTAAAAAGAATACTTAAGTATTCTTTTTATTGTGTTATAATAATATTAAGGTGATAATATGCAAAAAAAGATAGATGAATTTTTAAACTATTTATTGAATCAGAAAAAGTATTCTTTTTATACTTATAAAAATTATGAAATTGATATTAATGAGTTTAAAGCATATTTAGAAAAAGAAAATACTAATTATTTAGAGGTTGATTATGAGTTTATTAAGGGATATTTAATGAGTTTATATAACAGAAAATTATCAAGAAATTCAGTAGCAAGAAAGATAAGTGCTTTAAAAAGCTTTTATAAATATTTATTTAATAATAATGAAATTAAAGCTAACCCATTTAAGTTTGTAACAAGTCCTAAAAAAGAAAAAAGGTTACCTAAGTATTTAGGCGTAGAAGAGTTAGAAACTATTTTTAATGTTTCAGATTTAAATTCTCCTTTAGGACAAAGGGATAACTTGATTTTTGAGGTTTTATACGCAACAGGAATAAGAGTAGGAGAATTAGTTAACATAAAGCTTTCAGATATTAATTTTTATGATAAAGAAATAAGAATACTTGGTAAGGGTAATAAAGAAAGAATTGTGCTGTTTGGGAATTACTGTTTAAAGGCAATTAATTTGTTTGTTAATGATGGTAGAAAAGTCATTCTTGCTAAGCATCATAAGGAATCAGACTATTTAATTATTAATGAAAGAGGAAATCAGATATCAACTAGAATGGTACAGCAGATTGTTTCTAACGTTGTAAAGAAAGCAAGCATTAAAAAGAGTGTTTCACCACACATGATAAGACATTCTTTTGCAACTCACTTATTGAATGAAGGATGTGATATTTTAACGGTCCAAGAACTTTTAGGTCATGAATCTCTTGAGTCCACTGAAATATACACTCATGTATCAAATGAACGGTTAAGACAAGTATATTTAAAATGTCATCCAAGGGCTAAATAAAACTTTATTTAAAGACAAATAATAAGAAAAAACATGTAAATAACACTTTCTTTTTGATTGTAAAACTATCTCCATTTTGTTATAATCATATTGTTTGACAATTAAGGAGGAAGATAATATGTTTAAATGGGTGTACTTATTTAAAGAAGGAAATGCAAAAATGAAAAATCTTTTAGGAGGTAAGGGATCTAATTTAGCTGAAATGACTAATTTAGGATTGCCTATCCCTCAAGGTTTTACAGTTACAACAGAAGCTTGTACTGATTATTATGATAAAGGAGAGGCTATTTCATCTGAAATACAAAATCAAATATTTCAAGCTTTAGAAGAACTAGAAAAAATTCAAAATAAAAAGTTTGGTAATAATGAAGATCCCTTGTTAGTATCGGTAAGATCAGGTGCTAGGGCATCAATGCCAGGAATGATGGATACTATTCTTAACCTTGGTTTAAATGACCTTGCTGTTGAGGGATTTGCTAAAAAGACTGGAAATGCTAGGTTTGCCTATGACTCGTATAGAAGGTTTATTCAAATGTATTCAGATGTTGTTATGGAAGTTCCTAAATCATTTTTTGAAAAGATAATTGATGAATTAAAAACAAAAAAAGGGATTCATTATGATACAGAACTTACAACAGATGATTTAAAGGAATTAGTTAGTAAGTTTAAAAAAGTTTATTCAGATGCTAAAAATGGCGAGGCTTTCCCACAGGATCCAAAAGAACAGCTAATGGGTGCTGTTAAAGCGGTGTTTAGATCATGGGATAACCCAAGAGCAATTGTTTATAGAAGAATGAATGATATTCCTGGTAACTGGGGTACGGCTGTAAACGTGCAGACTATGGTGTTTGGAAACATGGGTGAAACATCAGGTACTGGAGTTGCCTTTACTCGTAATCCTTCAACTGGAGAAAAAGGTATATATGGTGAATATTTAATTAATGCTCAAGGAGAAGATGTTGTAGCTGGTGTTAGAACACCACTTCCAATAACAAAGTTAGAAGAAGACCTACCAGAATGCTATAAAGAGTTTATTGAAATAGCAACAAAATTAGAAAATCACTACCGTGATATGCAAGATATGGAGTTTACCATTCAAGAGGGAAAACTTTACTTTTTACAAACAAGAAGTGGTAAAAGAACTGCTCCAGCTGCTATTAAAATAGCTTGTGATTTAGTTGATGAAAAAATGATTACTAAAGAAGAAGCTATTTTAAGAATAGAAGCTAAATCACTTGACCAGTTATTACATCCAACTTTTGATCTTGATGCTTTAAAAAAAGGAGAAGTAATTGGATCAGCGCTTCCAGCTTCACCAGGAGCTGCTGCTGGTAAGGTTTTCTTTAATGCAGAAGATGCTAAAAAAGCTGGTAAGGGTGGAAATGAAGAAAGAGTTATATTAGTTCGTCTTGAAACATCACCAGAAGACATTGAAGGAATGCATGCAGCAAGAGGTATTTTAACAGTTCGTGGTGGTATGACATCACACGCTGCTGTAGTAGCTCGTGGTATGGGTACTTGTTGTATATCAGGATGCGGAGAAATAAAAATAGATGAAGAAAATAAGGTATTTACTTTAGGAGGACATATTTTCCATGAAGGAGATTATATATCACTTGATGGTACAACTGGTAAAATATATAAAGGTGACATAAAAACAGTTGAAGCTTCAGTTTCTGGAAATTTTGAAAGAATAATGAAGTGGGCAGATGAAATTAGGACATTAGAAGTTCGTACTAATGCTGATAACCCTCATGATACAGAAAATGCTGTAAAGCTAGGTGCAGAAGGTGTTGGACTTTGCCGTACTGAACACATGTTTTTTGAAGAAGATAGAATTCCAAAAATTCGTAAGATGATTTTATCAGATACGGTAAAGCAAAGGGAAGTTGCTTTGAATGATTTAATTCCTTTTCAAAAGAGCGATTTTAAGGCAATGTATGAAACTTTAAAAGGAATGCCAATGACTGTGCGTTATTTAGACCCACCGTTACATGAATTTCTACCAACTTTAGAAGTTGATATAAAATCTTTAGCAGAAGAAATGAACATGAGCGTTGAACAAATTAAGGCTAAATGTGATGACCTTCATGAGTTTAACCCAATGATGGGGCACCGTGGATGCCGTCTTGCTGTTACTTACCCAGAAATAGCAAGAATGCAAACAAGAGCGGTAATGGAAGCGGCAATAGAAGTTAAGGAAGAAAAAGGCTATGATATTGTCCCAGAAATAATGATTCCGTTAGTTGGGGAGAAAAAAGAATTAAAGTTTGTTAAAGATCTTGTTGTTGAAACGGCTGAAATGGTTAAAAGCGAAAAAAATTCAGACATAAAGTATCATATAGGTACAATGATTGAAATACCAAGAGCGGCTTTAGTTGCGGATGAAATAGCTGAAGAAGCTGAATTTTTCTCTTTTGGAACAAATGATTTAACCCAAATGACTTTTGGATTTTCAAGAGATGATGCTGGTAAGTTTTTAGATTCTTACTATCAAGCGAAAATTTATGAGTCAGATCCATTTGCAAGGTTAGATCAAAATGGAGTTGGTAAGCTAGTTAAAATGGCTGCAGAAAAGGGAAAAAGTACACGCCCAGATATTAAACTTGGTATTTGTGGTGAACACGGAGGAGATCCTTCATCAGTTGAATTCTGTCATAATATAGGATTAAATTATGTATCATGTTCTCCATTTAGAGTACCAATTGCAAGATTGGCCGCAGCACAAGCAAAGTTAAATGAAAATAAATAATATAGGATTATCCTACCAAGGATAGTCTTTTTCTTTTTAATAAAATAATAATATGTTATAATATCATTATAAAGAAGGTGTGAAAATGATTAACATAATTCAAAATGATTCTGTTAAAAATCACGAATTAAGTCAGCATGTTGTCATATTTACATCAAAGCATCTTCAGAACGACTATAAAAGGTTTTATTTAAATAAGGACGTGTTAGTAACTACGGTTAATAATTATGTTAAGGAAGTTTTTAACCATTATAATAGCCAAAAGTTGATAAATGATGAAGAAACCTTTATTTTAATGAATGAAGCTTTTAATAATGTTAAGAGTAGCCTTAGCTATTATGAAAAAATAGAAAACGTTTTATTCATAAATAATTTAATACAAACGTATAATGATTATTTAGATTATAATTTAATGCAAAACGAAAAAATGTTGGATTTAAAGAAAATATATGATGAATTTAAACGTTTGTTAAATATTAATAATTTTGTTTTATATTCTGATATGATTGAGTATTTAAATAATAGCATTGATCTTTTAAAGGAAAAAGCTTATATATTTGAAAACGTTAATAATTTAAATAATGTTGAAATCAGCTTTATAAAATCATTATCCATTCAAAAAAACGTTACCATTTATGCTATAACTTTTAATAATCGTTCTTTTATTAAAAAATTACAGTTATTAAATGATAATATCAGGTACGAAAATAGCGATAATGGTTTGATAAATAGTTTGTTTGATGATTTTCCTAAAAAAACAGAAGATTTTAAAAAAGTGTTAATAACAAGTAACAATGATTTGTTTGATGAGGTGTGCTTTGTTAAAAATGATATAACAAAAAAGGTGAAAGAAGGCTTGAGTTATAAGGATATTGCAATAGTATCAAGGGACATAACAACTTATTTTCATTATTTTGATTTATTGCTTGATATACCTTATTATAAAGAAAAAACTTCCGGATTTTTAACAAAAAGGTTTATAGAAATATTATGTAAAATATTTAATGGTGATTTTTCATGTAGTTGTTTTGTTTCATTGCTAAAATTAGATTTATTTGATTATTCCGATAAAATGATAAACATGCTTGATAATTATGTATATACATGGGATTTAGAGGAAGAACCTTTTTATAATGATTTTATATATAATCCGTCAGGTAATAAAAAAACATTTACCAGTTATGATAAAGAAGAGTTAGAAAAACTTAATGAAGTAAGAAAAGCAGTTCTACTGCCTATTAAGTATTTACTTGATAATGTTTTAAAAGAAACTTCAAAAGAGGAAGTTTTAAAATATTTTTATACTTATTTGGATGAAGAAGGTATTACAAAAAAAATATATGAAAAAGATGAAGAAGGTTATAATAATTTTATTTCTAATTTAGAAATCATTAATGATTTGTGCTCAAGCTTTGATTTTACTACTATTATAAATTTATTAAATAGTATTACAAAAGTAATTATTAAAAAAGAGGAAATGATTGATGAAGTACTTGTATGTTCTCTAGAAGAAATGATTGGTAAAAAGTTTAAACAGGTTTATTTTATTGGGGTAACAGAAGAAAACACGCTAACTAATTTTAAAATAAATAGCCTTATTAATACAGAAGATTTATGTAAAAACAATTTGTTAGAACTAATTTTAGAAAATAACGACTATCAAAAAGGCCTAGTATCAAATGTGTTTTTAAGTGATAACGTAACGATAACGTATTATAAATTATCTGAGGGTTTGTCAAAAGTTAATGCGTCCCAGTTAATTAAAGATTTTCCAGTTAAAGTAAACCATTTTAATTATGATTTCATTTATGAAAAAAAGCTTTTATTTAATAAATATAGTGCTTTGTTATCTCAAGGCATTATAAAATCAATAGAAATTGAACAGACCGAATTAGGAAAGCTTATAAAGTGTTCTAAAAACCGGATTTTAAATAAGAAACTAAGTGATAAAACTGTTCAAAAATTATATGGTAAAACGTTAGTTAGCAGTCCAAGTTCGATTGAAACTTATTTTAAGTGTGCGTATTCATATTTCTGCAGCTACGGATTAAAGTTAAAGGTTAAAGAAAAAAATACGTTTGATAAAAGAGAAGTAGGTACGTTTACCCATTATGTTTTAGAAAAAATAATAAAAAATGATTTTTACGTTATAAATGATAAGAACGTTGATTTATACGTTAATAAATATGCTTTAACTTACTTAATAGATACTAATAAAAAGGTTAATCATACAAATGAATTTATTATAAGGGTGTTAAGCAAAAACATAAGTAGGTTGATAAAAAACATAATAAGTGAATTTAATGATATAAAGTTTAAACCAAAATATTTTGAGTTTAAAATAAAACAAGACGAAGTAATAAAACCACTTACTATAAACATAAAAAATGGAAATTTAATAGTTGGTGGGACCGTTGATCGAGTAGATACATATGAAGATATAAATAATTGTTATTATCGAATAATTGATTATAAAACTGGAAATAAAGAATTTAGATTAGATGATGTTTTAATTGGACTTAACATGCAGATGTTGATATACCTTTTAGCTATAAAAAACAACGTTGGAGTTAAAAAGATGATTCCAACGGGATTATTATATTATCCTGCTTTTATTCCTTGTGAAAAAGTTAGTAGGAGACTAAATGCTGAAGAAAAAGTAAAGATAGAAACTAATAAATTAAGAATGAATGGTTTAATTAATCGGGATTATTTATATTTGTATAATGCAGTGGAAGATAAGTATGTAGAGGTACTTAAAAGTGATAAAACTGATTTTGAAAACACAGTAAGTAGTTATGAATTAGAATTGATATTTCAAAAAGTAATGAAAGAATTAGAAACAGCCGGTACTGAAATATTGTCTGGTTTGATAACTATTAATCCTATTTTATCATCAAGGTGTGAATCTTGTGAATATTGTAAGTTTAAATCTATATGTAAGTTTGATAAAAACAAGGATTTATCTAGAAAAATCAAAAATTATAAAAATAGTGAAGTAATAAATATGTTAGAAGGTGAAAAAAATGCCTAATTGGACTAATGATCAGCAACAAGCAATCACAACAAGAGGTGGTAAGGTTTTAGTTAGTGCTGCTGCTGGAAGTGGGAAAACCGCCGTACTAACAGAAAGAGTTGTTAATTATTTGATTAATGGTGGTAATATAAATGAACTTTTAATAGTTACTTTTACAAACGCAGCTTCTTTTGAAATGAAATCAAGAATTAAAGAAAGTATTCAAAAAGAAATTAATAAAAATCCAGCAAACAGTCATTTGAAAAAGCAAATTTTATTAATTGAAATGGCTAAAATCACTACGATGGATTCTTTTTATGGAGATATTGTTAAAGAAAACTTTGAAAAGTTGAAAATTATGCCGAATTTTAAAATATTAACCAATGAAGAGGAAAATATTTTAAAAAATAAAGTTGCTAGTCTTATTTTGGAAAATGAATTTGAACATAATGATTTGCGTTATGTTAAATTGCTTAACATGTTTAACGCAAATAGTGAAGATTTAATTAAAAGCGTGATTTTAAAAATTAGTAATTTTTTAGATACCATTCCGTTTTATGAAACGTTTTTAAATAAATGCAAAGAAAATTATGCTGAAGATAGTTTATATTACAAAGACTTATTATTTAATAGTATTAAAGAAAAAATGATTTCTTATAAAGTTCTCTATTTAGATATTAAGGAAGAATTATATAAAGCTTCAAGTGATTTTGATAAACTAGATAATAACTTTAAAAATGAAATAAATTTAATTAATCAAATTATTGATACTAATAATTTTGATGATTTAAGCCTGGTTTTTAGAACGCATTCATTTATACGGTTAGCTACTATAAAAGGTCATAAAGATGATCCTACTTTTAATAAGTATAAAGTGATAAGAGAAGATTTAAAGAAAACTGTAACAAAAGATTTATCTGAGTTTGCTTTTATAACGGAGGATTTATATAAAAGTGAGCAACAAGCAATAAAAAGCAATCTTGATAAGCTTAGCCAAATAGTTATAAAGTTTAAGAATATGCTTTTAAATGAAAAGATTAAAAATAACGTTTATTCGTTTAGTGACATTTCACACTTTGTAATTAAACTATTAATAAACAATGGAAATAAAACCATTCTTGCTAAAAATATATCTAAAACATATAAAGAAATTTTAATTGATGAATATCAAGATACTAATCATTTACAAAGCTTAATATTTAATACTATATCTGATAATGGTAACAACTTGTTTGTTGTTGGAGATGTTAAGCAAAGTATTTATCGTTTTAGAAGTGCTTGTCCAGAAATATTTAATGAAGATAAAAGTAAGGCTAGATGTGATGGATTCCCAAGGCTTATAACTTTATCTAAGAACTTTAGAAGCAGAAAACAGGTTTTAGACTTTTGTAATTTTATATTTGAAAATACTATGACTACTTTCTTGGGTGAAGTTGATTATAATGAATCAGAAAAGCTTTACCTTGGAGCAGATTTTAAAGAAAATGATAATGCTGTGCCTGAGATTCATATAATAAATAATGAAGAAAAAACCGATGACGATGATTTATCAAATGTTCAAAAAGAAGCCATATACACAGCAGAAAGAATTAAAAAGTTATTAGATGAAAAGTATCAAGTTTATGATAATAAAAAGCAATTATATAGAATTATAACGCCTAAGGATATTGTTATCTTATTTAGAACATTAAAAAACGCCGAAACATATCGAAAGGCACTAATAAAAAGGGGAATTAACGTTTATTGTGAAAGTTCTAAATTATATTTTGATAATTATGAAATCCAGTTAGTTATTGCTTTATTAAAGGTTATTGATAATGGGTATGATGATGTGGCTTTAATGGCTACGTTAACTTCAAACTTATTTAACATATCAGAAGATTCTGTTGCTAATTTAAAAGCGTTAAACAATTATGGCTATTTGTATGATGTCTTAAAAACAAGTGATGATGAGAAGATAAAAACTGTTTTAAAAACAATTGATGATTTTAAAAGATATAGTTTAAATAATTCCTTATATAGTTTAATAAATTATGTATATAATAAGCTAAATGTTATTCCCATAATAGGATTTGATTCATCAAGTGTTAAGAATTTAACCCTTATGATTAAATATGCTTTATTATTTGAAGAAAAAAGTACGAAAACATTACATGAATTTGTTTCTTATATAGAAGAAATCCTTTTACAAAAAGGTTCTTTTGAAGGGGCAAACCCAATTTCACAAGGTGATAACGTTTTAATAACTACAATTCATAAATCAAAGGGTTTAGAATATCCTATTGTATTTTTATGTGAAACTGGTAGGAAGTTTAATTTTAAAGATTTAACAGCAAATTTAATGATTGATGAAAACTTAGGAATTACATTTAACCTAAGTGACAATAAAAACAACGTAAAATATGAATCGGTTTCAATGATGCTATTTAAGGAAGTTAAAAAACAGATGCAGTTGTCGGAAGAATTAAGAATTTTATATGTTGCATTAACGAGAGCTAAGGAAAAACTGATAATAATTGGTGTTACTAATAATTTAACTAGTTTAGTTAATAACGCTAGTGCTAAAATAGGGGATAATAAAACAATATCTAACTTATATTTAAAGAATGCCTCTAGCTATTTATCGTGGATTATTGCAAATCTTTTGAGACATCCTTCAGCAACTGATCTTAGAGATATAAGTAACATTTCTAATAAGGTTTTTAATAGTAATTCAAACGTTGTAACATATATAAAAAACGCTTCAGAAATAAATGAAGATGAGTTTACTAATGATGAAAATAAGCATACCTTTGTTTTTAATGAAGATGTATCAGAAATTTTAAACTATACTTATAAGAACGAGGCATTAACTAAAGTACCAAATAAATTAAGTGTAACGGATTTAAAAAAAAGAAATAGTGATCATTATTATAAAAAGCCCTCTTTTTTAAATAATAAAAAATCATCAGCAAGTATAGGTACTTTATATCATAAAATATTTGAGGTATTACCTCTTGAAAAATATAATGTTTCCTTACTTGAAGAAAAATTAAAAGATTTAGTTAAAGAAGGTGTTGTTTCCCAAAATGAAATTTTTAAAGTAGATATCAACAAGTTGTTTTGTTATTTAACCTCAGATATTTATGATATGATGATTTCAGCTGATGAAGTATTAAGAGAAGAAAAAATAATTTTTACTATTCCTAGTTCATATTATGATATAAACCTTAAAGAAGGTAATATTCTAGTTGATGGAACAATTGATTTATTATTTTTAAAAGACAATGTTTATTATATTGTTGATTATAAAACAGATGATGTAAAAGTAGCGCAAGAATTAAAAGACCGTTATAAGATTCAACTGGATTTATATGAACTTGCTGTTAAAAGTAAATTTAAAGCAAGTTTTATAAAAAAATACATATATTCTATAAAGTTAAATAGGTTTATAGAAGTATAGGAGGACTTTATGAAAGAAGAAATATTTGAATTGATTCAAAAAGAATCAAGAAGGCAAGCAAATACAATTGAGCTTATAGCTTCTGAAAACTTTGTGTCAAATGACGTTTTAAAAGCTCAAGGAAGCATTCTTACTAATAAGTACGCGGAAGGTTATCCTAAAAATCGGTATTATGGTGGTTGTGAGTTTATTGATGAGATTGAAACAATGGCTATTAATAGTGCCAAAGCTTTATTTAATGTTAAGTTTGCAAACGTTCAGCCACACTCTGGCACTTCAGCTAACATGGCCGTATACCGAGCGCTACTTAACAAAGAGGATAAGGTTTTAGGAATGGATTTAGATTCTGGAGGACATTTATCTCATGGATCAAGCATGAGTTTTAGTGGAATGGATTACAACTTTATTTCTTATATGGTAGAAAAAGAAACTTGTCAGATAAACTATGATGAGGTAAGAAAAATAGCTTTAAGAGAAAGGCCAAAACTAATAGTTGCGGGGGCAAGTAGTTATTCTAGAAAAATTGATTTTGCTGAGTTTAGGGATATTGCAGATAGTTGTGGTGCACTGTTAATGGTAGACATGGCCCACATTGCTGGTTTAGTAGCTGCTGGTCTTCATCAAAATCCATGCAAGTATGCTCACGTGGTAACTGCAACAACTCATAAAACTCTAAGAGGTCCAAGGGGAGGAATCATTTTAACTAATAGTGAAGAATTAATAAAAAAAATAAATAGTAGTGTTTTTCCAGGGATGCAAGGAGGACCTCTAATGCACGTTATAGCAGCCAAAGCAGTTTGCTTTAGCGAAGCTTTAGAACAATCATTTGTTAATTACCAAAAGCAAGTTATCAAGAATGCTAAAATATTATGTGATGTTTTAAAAATGGAAGAATTTAAAATTGTTACAAATGGTACGGATAATCATATTGTGTTAGTTGATGTGAAAAAATCACTTAACATGACTGGTAAAGAAGCCGAAAGTATTTTAGAATCAATTGGAATAACTTGTAATAAAAACATGATCCCGTTTGATACTACTACGCCTTTTATAACTAGTGGGATTAGACTTGGAGTAAGTGCTATGACAACTAGAGGATTTAAAGAAAACGAGTTTATGGAAGTTGGGAAAATAATATCAAAATGTCTTAAAAACTTTGATGACAAAGTTTTAATGGAAAGTTTAAAAGAAAAGACAAGAAAATTGTGTGAAAAGTTTAGAGTGTATAATTAGTAACAAGGTGGGGTGAATTATGAATAACGTAATTGACGGTAAAGAAACAAGCAAAAAAATAAAGCAAGAATTAAAGGAAAAAATAAAAAGCCAGAATATATTTTCTTCTTTAGCAGTAGTTCAAATTGGTAATAATGCGTCAAGTAACATATATGTTAGAAATAAAAAGAGTGTTTGTGAAGAATTAGGTATAGCTTTTAAACTCATAAAGTTTGATGAAGCCATAGCTCAGGATTTAGTTATAATAGAAATAAATAAACTAAATAATGATCCGTTAATTAATGGAATAATTGTTCAATTACCATTACCAAAAGGTTTTAATGAGGGTGAAATAATTAATACCATTATTCCAATAAAAGATGTTGATGGTTTAACTTATACAAACGTTGGTAATTTATCGTTAGAAAACGAATGTTTAGTATCATGTACACCTCTTGGAGTAATGGCATTATTAAAAAATTATCAAGTAAATTTAACTAGTAAAAACGTTGTTATAGTAGGAAGAAGTAACTTGGTTGGGAAACCGTTAATCCAGCTTCTTTTAAAGGAAAATGCTACGGTCACGATTTGTCACTCAAAAAGTAAAAACATTAAAAACTTTACTAAAAACGCTGATGTTTTAATTGTAGCTGCAGGACACCCTAATTTAATTACTAAGGAAATGGTTAAAGAAAAGGTGATTGTTATAGATGTTGGAATAACTAGAGAAAATGATTTGATTTGTGGAGATGTTGATTATTCTTCAGTAAGTAAGAAGGCTGCGTTAATTACCCCGGTTCCAGGTGGAGTTGGTCCGATGACAGTTACGATGCTGATGAAAAACGTTGTTAAAGCATATGAATTTCAAAACCAAAAATTAAAAAAAAGAAACAAAGAGGTTTTACAAAATTATGAAGAACAGTTTTGATGATGTTTTTCCAGATAGGTTTCCATATATAGACCTTCATGGGGAAACTAGCGATTCACTTCCTTTTTTAATAAATGATTATATAAATGATAATTATAAGCTTGGAAATCAGGTTGTTGTAATAATCCACGGAATAGGATTAGGAGTGCTTAAGAAAGAAGTACAAAATTGCTTAAAAAGCAATAAAAAAGTATCTAGTTATCATGTTAATTTTTATAACGCAGGATGTACAATGGTTTATATAAATAAAGCTAAAAACATCTAATATTTATTAGTTGTTTTTTTATAATAAAATGTTTTTTTATAATATTTGACTTTTATATACTTTTATGTTAATATATTGGCCATTCAATGAAGAGGGGGTATTTTCATGGAAGAAAGAAGAGGTTTAGATATTAAAGGTTTTTTAGTTAGATTAGTACTTATAATCATGTTTATCTTTTTGTTAATATGGTTATTTCCAGTTGCTAACTTAAAGCCACTTAATAATCAAATATTTAGTGATAACTTAGGTAGAATGAAGGATGTAGCTAAAAGTTATTATACGGTTGAGAGATTGCCAAAAGAAGTTAACGGTAAGGTTAGAATGTCTTTAGAAGAAATGATTAATAATAAGCTTATTTTACCTTTAACTGACTCAAATGGTAAATATTGTAGTTCTAAAAAGTCATATATAGAAGTTTCAAAATTGCAAAATGAGTATGTAATAAAAACTTATTTATCTTGTACTGATAAAACAGATTACGTATTAGAACATTTTGGGTGCTATGATATTTGTAGTGATATGTGTAAAACTTTAGCAACAACTGGTGCTAAAACCACTACAGCTTATGTTAAAAACACTACTAGAAATGATGGTAAGCTTTATGAATATGAATTCGTAAAGACTAAGTATAATGAAGTTTTTGATAAATACGTTTGTTCAAATGGATATAACGTTGTTGGATCAAGCTGTATAAAAGAGGGTTCTAAGACGGTAACTGTTAACGCTAATAAAAACATTAAAAATGAAACCTCAACTAGCGTTATTAACGCTACGGCAAACATTAATGATAAAACCGAGTTGGTTAATTCAGTATGTGAAAATAACACTGTAACTTCAACTATTAATGCATCACCTTCAAGTATAAAAAATACAATTGATGCAACGAGGGATTATGAAACGGAAACTGTTAATGCAATTAAATATAACGTGACTAGTGAAAAAACAGCTAATAAAATAACTAAAACAACTAACGCTAATTATATTACAAGTACAACTTATGATATAATAACGGCAACAAAATACATGGTGGGGTATACACCATGGTCTTATGATTATACAAGAATAAGTACTAGATCAGGTTTAGCGTATGAAAACGAGTATGAAAAGCAAGCTTATTTTGATGAAAGTTGGTTAGAACTTACTTGTAGTACTTGTACAACAACGGTTAGAAAATATAAGTATTATCATTACGTTCGTAAAGCATCTTATGAATATTCATGTGAAAAATTTGCTGGATACACGTTAGATGGAAATACTTGTAAAAAGCCTATTGTATCTACTTATTGTCCAGCTGGATTTAGTCCAAATGGATCTGTTTGTAGTAAAACAACTGTGTCTTATAGTTGTCCAGAAGGATATAATCTAAATGGTACTAAATGTACTAAAGTAACTACTAATTATAAGTGTAATGATGGCTATGTTCAAAATGGTACAACTTGTAGTAGACAAGTTCCTATTTATAGGTGCCCAGCTGGATATTCTTTAAACGGAACAAAGTGTGTTGGTAGTAAAACAATATATAGTTGTCCTGATAATACTAGTGATAAAACGTATATATTAAATGGGACAAAGTGTTCAGTTAAATCAACTGTTAAAGTATGCACTTGTCCATCAGGAACAAGTCCAACAACGGATGAAAATAGATGTGCTAAAAGAACATCAAGTACAACTTATAGCTGTCCGTTAGAATATACTTTAAATGGAATAAAGTGTTCAAAGGAGACAATCACTCAAAAGGTAAGTTATTCATGTGATAATGATTATATTTTAAGTGGTGCATTATGTTTAAAAACGATAAATTCAAAAGATACTAAAGATGCAAATAAAACTTATAAAATTATAAGTACAACAAGCTATAAATGGTCAACTAAGACTAATTTAGGTGATGGATGGATTTATACAGGAAATAAAAGGACATTAAAATAATTAAAAGGGGCTTAATTAAAGCTCTTTTTTTTGTTATACTATATAAATAAGGCGGTGATAATATGTATGTTAAGATTTTAGTAGAAACAAGGTTAAAGAAAAGTAATATGACTTTTACATATTATGCGCCAAGCAATATGCGTGATCAAATGGAAGTTGGTAAAAGAGTTCTTGTTAATTTTTCATCAAGGATAGTAGAAGGTTTTATTGTTGATTTTGATAAAAAGCCATTAGATTATGAAGCAAAAGAGATAATTAAAGTAATTGATGAAAAGCCTGTTTTAAACAAAGAACTTTTAGAATTAGGTAAATTCATTAGTGAAAAATATTTATGTTCTTTAATAAGTGCTTATCAAGCTATGCTTCCTAAAGCCTTAAAAGCAAAAGCAAAAGATAATAGTGGCATTAAGTGTGAAAAATATGTTGCGTTAGCAGCTGATTTTACAGATGAAAAGGTTAAAATTAAGCAGCAGATAGCGATAATTAACTATTTAAAAGATAATAAAACTGTTTTGAAAAGCTCTATTAAAAGTAAATCATCATTGCAAAAGCTTATTGATGAAAACATAGTTGTTGAGATTCAAAAAGAAGTATATCGATTAAAAGATGAACCTTGTGAAAAACAAGATAATTTTAATTTAACAAAAGACCAACAGATGGTTGTAAAAAGTGTTGTTAACCGATTTGGAACAAGTAAAACGATTCTTCTTCATGGGGTTACTGGATCAGGAAAAACCGAAGTCTACATGAGCCTTGTTGAAGAAACTCTAAAAACTGGTAAAACAAGCATTATTTTAGTCCCTGAAATTAGCTTAACTCCACAAATAACATCTAGGTTTAAAAAAAAGTTTGGTAGCAGTGTTGCTATTCTTCATAGTTCATTATCTGATGGTGAAAAATATGACGAATATCGAAGAATCCAAAAAAAAGAAGCAAAGATAGTAATAGGGGCAAGAAGTGCTGTTTTTGCTCCGTTAAGTAACTTAGGTATAATTATAATTGACGAAGAACACGCCGATACCTATAAACAGGAAAACAATCCTAGGTACCATGCTTTAGACATTGCAATAAAAAGATCACAAACACATAATTGTCCGGTTTTACTAGGAAGTGCAACTCCAACAGTTGAAACTTATGCGAGAGCTCAAAAGGGATATTATGATTTTTTAGAACTTTCTTCAAGGGTTAATAACAGGAAAATGCCTAAGGTAACAATTGTTGATATGAAAAAAGAAATCAGGAAGAACAATAATCTTTTTTCAGAATTACTTATGAACAAAATAAGTGAAAAGTTGAATAAAGAAGAACAAGTAATGTTGCTTCTTAATAAAAGGGGATATTCAAATTATTTAATGTGTTTAAATTGTGGATACGTGCATAAATGTCCAAATTGTGATATTACTTTAACTTATCATAAAACTTCTCAAATGATGAGGTGCCATTACTGTGGCTATGCTAGTAATAAAATGATAAAATGTCCAAGTTGCAAAAGTGATAACATTAAAGCAATAGGCTCTGGGACCGAAAAAATTGAAGAAGAATTAAAAAGATTGTTTAAAGAAGCAAGAATATTAAGAATGGATGCTGATACCACTAGCACTAAAGGGTCACACGCAAAAATAATAAATGATTTCAATGATAAAAAATATGATGTTTTAATTGGAACACAGATGATTTCTAAAGGGCTTGATTTTCCAAACGTATCTTTAGTTGGGGTAATAAACGGTGACACATCTTTAAATATACCTAACTTTAGAAGTAGTGAGGCAACGTTTAGTTTGTTAAATCAAGTAGTAGGAAGAGCTGGAAGAAAAGACGTGTTAGGGGAGGCTATTATTCAAACGTATAATCCAGAGCATTATAGTATTTTATGTGCATCAAATCACGATTATAAATCTTTCTATAATGAAGAAATAAAAATAAGAAAGAAATTAAACTACCCACCATATTGTTTTATAATTCTAATTAAAATTTCTTCAAAAGATTTTAATACTGGAATTAGTGAAGCTAGAAAGGTAAGGGATTATTTAAAAAGCAATTTACTTGGCACAACGAGCGTACTAGGCCCTTCAATAGCTAGCGTCCTTAAGGTAAACAATGTTTATAACTTTCAGTGTATAATAAAATATAAAAAGGATGACAGGCTGTATAACGTGCTTAATAGCGTTCTTAATATATATGAAAGCAAGTCATCTGTTAAAGTAGAACTTGATTTTAATCCAATAAGATTGTAAAAACCTTAATAATTAAAGGCTTTTTGCATAAAATGTCTTGAAAAGGCTTGGTTTATTATGTTATAATGATATTGGCTTTTTATAAAAGTAATACACACGGGTTTGGATTTGAACTTCTAGTGCCGAAGAGGTGAAGTTTAAAGATGAAAATCCCGGAGGGAAAACGAAGGAGGAATGAAAATGCCAGTTGTATCAATGAGTTACTTGCTAGAAGCAGGTGTGCATTTTGGACATCAAACAAAAAGATGGAATCCAAAGATGAAGGAGTATATTTTTACTTCAAGGGATGATATATATATCATCGATTTGCAAAAAACCGTAAAAATGATTGAAAAAGCATATGAGGTTTTACATGAGATTGCCGCTCAAGGTGGTAAGGTTTTGTTTGTAGGGACAAAAAAGCAAGCAGCTGAAACAAGTGCTGAAGAAGCAAAAAGATCAGATAGTTATTATGTGACGAAGCGTTGGTTAGGCGGAACGTTAACTAATTTTAAGACTATAAGGCGTAGAATTAACCGCTTAGACCAAATTGAAAAAATGGAAAAAGATGGTGTCTTTGATAAGTTACCAAAAAAAGAAGTAGTTAAAATCCGTAAGGAATATGAAAAGTTAGATTCTTATTTTTGTGGTTTAAGACAAATGAAAAAATTACCACAAGCATTAATTATTGTTGATCCCAAGAAGGAAATTAATGCTATAAACGAAGCTAGAAAGTTAAACATACCAGTATTTGGTATTGTAGATACCAATTGTGATCCAGATTTAGTTGACTATGTAATTCCAGGTAATGACGATGCTATTCGTGCAGTTAAAATTGTTTTAGGGGTACTTAATAATGCTATTTGTGAAGTTACCGGAAAACCAGTAGAAGACTATATTACTGAAGAAGATAAAGCAAAAATGAATACTAAAGAAACAAAAGAACGTGTTTTAGAAAAGCCAGTTCAAAAAGAAACTGAAGTAATTGTTGAAAAAGAAACTGTTGCTGAAGAAAAACCAGTTGTTGTTAAGGAAACAATTATAAAAGAAAAAGCACCTGAAAAAACGGTGATTAACGATTTATCTAAATTAACTGTAGTAGAATTAAAAGCTATGGCTAAAGAAAAGAAAATTGATGGCTATTCAAAAATGAAAAAAGAAGAATTAGTATCTGTTTTAAAATAAATATAAATTTAAGATGATTTTTATAAATCATCTTTAATTTTAAAAAAGGGAGATTAGTAAAATGAATGCAAGTTTAATTAAAGAATTAAGAGATGCTTCTGGAGCTGGAATGATGGATTGTAAAAAAGCTTTAGAGGAAAATGAAAATGATGTTCAAAAAGCAATAGAATGGTTAAGAGAAAAAGGAATTGCAAAAGCTGCTAAAAAAGCTGATAGAATTGCTGCTGAAGGGTTATCAACAATTGTTGTTGATGATAATAAAGCTATTATTTTAGAAATAAATTGTGAAACAGACTTTGTTGCTAAAAATGAAAAGTTTCAAAATTTCTTATCAGATGTTGCTCATATAATTTTAGATAGTAGTGCAAAAACAATGGATGAAGCGTTATCATTATCTTGTGATGAAGGTACTTTAGCTGATTATGTTGCTAGAATGACAGCAACAATTGGTGAAAAAATAAGCTTTAGAAGGTTTGTTGTGTTAAATAAAGAAGCTGAAGAAAACTTTGGAGCATATGTTCACATGGGCGGTAAGATTTCAGTTTTAACTAAAATAAAAGGAGCTGATGAATTAGTTGCAAAAGATGTTTCGATGCATGCCGCAGCAATGCGTCCTGAATATACAAAAAAGCAAGATGTTCCAAGTGAACAAGTTGAAAATGAAAAGAAAATTTTAACTGAGCAAGCAATTGCTGAGGGAAAACCAGCAGCTATTGCTGAAAAAATGGTATTAGGTAGAATTTCTAAGTATTATAAGGAAATCTGTTTAGAAGAACAAGACTTTGTTAAGGATAATGGGGTTACGGTTGGACAGTTTGTAAGTAATAATGGAGCATCAATTGTTGAAATGATTCGTTATGAAGTTGGTGAAGGTATCGAAAAACGTCAGGATAATTTTGCTGAAGAAGTAGCTGCTCAAATAAGGGGATAATATCATGAAAAAGTTAGGAGCGTTATTACTAACTTTTTTGTTAGTTTTAACCGGATGTAAGGTTCAAAAAATAGAAGATGAAAATGATTCAGATGCATTGAAATTTAACAAGGAGTACTCTTTAGTGGAAAAAAGCAACGTTTATAAGTATACTTCGTATGCTAAGGTTAATGAAATAATAAAAACAGGTTCAGGAATTATCTATTTAGGTTTTCCTTCTTGCCCTTGGTGTAAGGAAATAACTCCAGTGTTAAATGAAATTGCTAAAGAAAAAAATGTTAAAGAAATATTTTATTATAATCATAAGGATATTAGAGTAAATGAAACTAAAGAGTATAAACAATTAGTTAGTCTTTTATCCGACTTTTTAGAACCAGATGAAAGTGGTGATAAAAAGATTTATGCGCCTACGATTGTTTTTGTTCAAAATGGAATAATCAAAGGAATTCACGTTGGATCAGTAGAAGGACATGATGCACATGAAAGAGCGATGACAGAAGATGAGAAAAAGGCTTTAAAACAAATATATTCAAATTTGATTGATAAAGTATATAATACGGACTGTGATTGCTAAATATCACTTGTATTTAAATCCTTTTTTAGTATAATAATTATAGGAGATGAAATTATGTTAGATGAAGTCATTTTAGAAACAGAAGAAAAAATGGAAAAAGCAATTGTTTCTTTAGAAACAAGGTTTTTAAACGTTAGAGCTGGAAGAGCTAATCCTAATATGCTTGATAAAATTAAGGTGGAATATTATGGATCTGAAACGCCTCTTCAACAGTTAGCAAATATATCTGTACCAGAAGCTCGTAAATTAATTGTAAAACCTTTTGACAGAACCTCAATTGGAGCTATTGAAAAAGCCATATTTGAAGCAAACATTGGATTAACTCCAAATAATAATGGTGAAACGGTTATTTTAAACATTCCAGAGCTTACTGAGGAAAGAAGAAAAGATTTTGTTAAGCAAGCTAAAGTTTTAGCCGAAGAAGCAAAGATTGCTCTTAGAAACATTAGACAAGATTCTAATAATGCTGTTAAAAAGCTTGAAATAGCAGAAGATGATCAAAAAGGCGCATCTAACGAAATTCAAGAATTAATAAATAAATATAATAAAGTAGTAGACGAAAAATTAAAAGAAAAAGAAAATGAATTAATGAGTATTTAAGCAATAACTTTTGTTATTGTCTTTTTTTATAAAAAAAAGTATAATGATATTAGAGTAGGGGAAATAAAAATGAAGAAAAACGTATTTAATATAATTTGTTTAGGATTATCGGCGGTTTTAATAACTTTATTTAGTTATTTTCTATACGTTGGTGGGATAACTGAGAACATTTCCTTGTTTCTTTCTAAAATTAAGGCCAATGCTAACATAAGCGAAAACGTTTCTAGTAATTATCCAAGAATAGATTTATTTGTTAATTCAAGTGGAGAAAAAATAACTAATGAAGATTTGGTTTTAATCGTTAATTCAAGTGATGATATAAAAATTTCAAAGGCAGAGTATTCATTTGATAAACAACGATGGTTTGACGATTTTGATGAAGAAACGTATGGAAAAGAGTCGGTTGTAAAAAAGGTTTTTAGAGAAAATATTGATAAAAAAGTATATTTAAGAGTAACCAATAATAAGGGCTATAGTAGTTATGTTATTCAAACGATAGTTAACGTTGATAAGACCAAACCGGTAGTTAATTTACAAAAAAAAGGAAATGAAGTTTTAGTAACAGCTAAAGATAATGTGGGTATAACCCAAGTACAATACTCTTATGATAATTTGATTTGGAATGATTTTACTGATGTTAAATTTAATGGTAAAGATGTTACTGTAAACATTCTAAAAGAAAAAGCAACGTTTATTAGAGTAGTTGATAAAGCTGGTAATATTAGTAAGATAAAAGAATTTTAATTTGACAATGGGTCATAATATGTTATAATTAATTTGTTAAAAGCAATGAAGAGAAGTAGTAATAAGTCAAATGCTTGTAGAGAGTTAGTGGTTGGTGAAAACTAATGGTAATTACTTATGAATTCATCTTGGAGCTGGTAGTTAAAACTATTACCGAGAATTCCGCGTTAAGGAATTTAAGAGCATAAGTAATTTACTTATGAACTAAGGTGGTACCGCGATTAATCGTCCTTATTTTAGGATGATTTTTTTTATTAAAGGAGGATTTATGAAAAAACTAGATGAAATTAAAAATTTGTTTGTTGAGAAAATTGAAAAGGTTAATGATCTTAAATCATTGAATGATTTAAGAATAGAGTTTTTAGGTAAAAAAGGCTTAATAACAGAGTTTTCCTCTTTAATTAGAGAAGTTCCAAATGATGAAAAAAAGAGCTTTG
The DNA here is from genome assembly GCA_036660495.1 of Bacilli bacterium. Taxonomy (GTDB): domain Bacteria; phylum Bacillota_I; class Bacilli_A; order RF39; family UBA660; genus JAVXAN01. The sequence continues at coordinate 24,077 of JAVXAN010000002.1, forward strand.
GAGCAGCGGTAAATGAAGTTAGGATGTTTGTGTCAAACTTATTAGATACTAAAAAAGAAACTTTTGAAGAAACGCTATTAAACAAAAAATTACTCCAGGAAGCAATTGATATATCACTTCCTGCTACTAAAGTTCCTGTTGGAGTTGCGAATACTCTTGAAATGTTAATTGAAGAATTAGAAGAATTATTAATGTCAATGGGTTATGATGTAGTAGAAGGGCCTGAAGTTGAAAAAGATTTATATAACTTTGAGTTATTAAATTTACCAAAAGGACATCCGGCAAGAGATGCACAAGATACTTTTTATATTAAAGATGAAGAATTACTTTTAAGAAGTCAAACTTCTCCAGTTCAAATAAGGACAATGCTAGAAAACACTGATAAAACGCCAATAAGAATTATTTGTCCTGGAAAAACTTATCGTAGGGATGATGATGATGCAACTCATTCACATCAATTTACTCAAATAGAAGGTCTTTTAATCGATGCGGACGTATCTTTAGCTAACTTAAAAGCAACTTTTGATATTATTGCTAAAAAGTTATATGGTCAAACTAGAAAAACCAGATTTAGACCATCATATTATCCATTTACTGAGCCTTCAGTAGAACTTGATATTAGTTGTTTTAATTGTGAAGGAAAAGGTTGTCAAATTTGTAAAAACACCGGATGGATTACCGTTGGTGGAGCCGGAATGGTTAATCCAAAGGTCCTTGATAATTGTGGATATGATTCTACTAAATGGAAAGGATTTGCTTTTGGATTTGGCGTGGAAAGATTAGCAATGCTTAAATATGGAATTACGGATATTAGAACTTTTTATACAAACGATTTAAGAAACACTAGTAATTTTAACAGAAAGGATGTTGATTAATATGGCTATTAGTTTAAACTGGATAAATGATTATGTTGATGTTGAAGGTGAAGATTTTAATGAATTAGCATCTAAAATTACTAAAGCGGGAATAAATGTCGAAGCGGTTAATCACGTGGAAATTAAAAATTTAGTTATTGGTCAGGTAGAGCAATGTTTTGCTCATCCTGATAGTGATCACCTAAAAGTATGCAAAGTAAACGTTGGAAGTGATATTAAGCAAATAGTATGTGGTGCATTAAACGTAAGAGAAAAAATTAAAGTGATCGTTGCACTTCCTGGTGCTATTCTTCCAGGTAACTTTGAAATAAAAAAAGGAGTTATAAGAGGGGTAGAATCAGATGGAATGATTTGTGCTTTGTTTGAACTTGGTTTAGAAGAAAAAACCAAAGAAAATTATGATAAGGGGATATTAGAATTAGATGCAAACGCACTTGTTGGACAGGATGCTTTGAAATATTTAGAGTCTGATGATACAACTTTTGAACTAGATTTAAACCCTAATAGAAGTGATTGTAATAACCATATTCCTTTTGCATATGAGGTTGCAGCCGTATTAAATAAAAAAGTAACATTACCTAATACAAGCGTTAACCCGGTAAAAGAATCAATCAATGGAAAATTTGAATTAAGTATAGATACTGAAAATTGTTCGATGTATAATGCAAAAATGGTTAAAGAAATAACGGTAGGAGAATCACCATTATTTATTAAAAAAAGATTAGAAAAAGCTGGAATGCGTTCAATTAATAACGTTGTTGATATATCAAATTATGTTATGTTAGAATATGGGCAACCACTTCACTTTTTTGATTATGATAAATTAGGTAATCAAGTTGTAGTAAGAATGGCTTGCGATAACGAAAAAATCATTACTTTGGATGGTAAAAACAGGTTGTTATGTAATAAAGATATTGTTATTACAGACGGAACAAAGCCGGTTTGCATTGCTGGAGTTATGGGGTCGATAGATACTGAAGTTGATAATAACACGAAAATTATATTAATAGAAAGTGCTATATTTAATCCATATAACGTTAGGTATACTTCAATTAACTTAGATTTAAGAAGTGAAGCTAGTCTTAGGTACGAAAAAGGACTTAATTATGAGTACTGTGATTTAGCATTGGACAGAGCTTGTTATTTATTAGAAAAGTATGCTGGTGGTAAGGTTCTTAATGGTGTTGTTTCTTATGATAAAACTGATAAAAAAATTAAGAAGGTAGATGTTTCTATAAGTAGCATGAGTAAGCTACTAGGGATGCCATTAACTGATGATATTACTAAAAAAGCGCTAACCTCATTAGGTTTTAATTATGAAACGATAGATGAAAATAATTATACGGTATACATACCAAATAGAAGACTTGATATATCTTTAAACGAAGCTGATATTGCTGAAGAAATAGGAAGAATATCGGGGTATGATAAAATTATATCAGCACTTCCAAGTGGAATAATAAAGTCTGGTAAATACGTAGGTAACGTAAAAACTAGAAAACTAATAAGTAAAAGATTAAGAAGCTTAGGTTTAAATGAATGTAGAACTTATACCTTAGTAAGTAGCGAAGATGATAACGTGTTTACTTATGATAGAAAAAAAGCTATTAAGCTTTTAAAACCAATGAGCAGTGATAAAAGTATAGTTAGACAGACAATAGTTCCATCTTTATTAAGAGTAGTAAATTATAATAAAAAGCATGGAATTAAGGATGCTTTCTTATATGAAATTTCTAACGTATATTCTTATGAAATGAATGAAGATACTAAAGTTGCTATTGCAATAAAAGGAAAATATATAAATAATAATTTTAACTTAGTAAATGTTAATGCTGATTTTTATTTATTAAAAGGGATTATAGAAAATGTTTTAGAATACCTAGGTTTTAAAAATAGATATGTTTTTGAAAAAAAGGAAATAGATGGTCTTCATCCTGGAATAAGTGCCATAATAAATGTTGATAAAGAAGAAATTGGCTATTTTGGGAAGATTCATCCTTCTATAAGTAAGGATGATGTTTATGTATGCGAATTTAGTATGATTAAATTAATTTCAAAGAAAATAAAACCAATTAAATATAAAGAAGTATCAAAGTATCCATCTATTAATAAAGATGTAGCATTTATAGTTGATAAGAGTCTTACTTCTGAAGAAATTATTAAAGTGATAAAAAAAGCGGGTTCTAGGTTGTTAACGGAAATAGAAGTTTTTGATGTTTATACTGGAGAAAAAGTAGATGAAGATAAAAAATCTATAGCTTTTTCACTTACATTTCAAGATGATAATAAAACCCTAACGGATTTAGAAATAAATGAAGTATTTAACAATATTATAAAAAAAGTTACTGAAACATTTTCAGCAACTCTTAGAGATAATTAATTCATATGAGCTTTTAAAATACTTAAAAGTTCTTTTTTTTGTTCTTCAGAAGCGTATTTCCATATGATTTCCATAAAAACCCCAAGACCAGGTAGTGCTTCTTCTAAGCCTTCGTTAATTGTATCATCAATTGATTCTTTTAACTCACTTTCGTTATCATCTTTAAAATTATCAATAACGTATTTTCTGATGTTAATGTCCAATATATCACCCTTTCAGTATATTTTTTGTAAAATTTTTGATTTTATACATATAATTAATTGAAAAGATTTATAAAAAAGTGTATAATTAGATAAAATAGAGAGGAGAACTATTATGTATCAAAATTATGAAACAACAACGTCTTATGGAATGTTTGGAGCAGGTTTTGCGTCAATGCTTATTATCCCTATGATTATTTCTTTTATAATAAGTATTTTGATTATAATATCATACTGGAAACTTCTAAAAAGAGCTGGTAAGAATGGATGGGAAATTCTTATACCAATATATAATGTTTATATATTATTACAAATTGCAGAAAAGCCCGTTTATTATCTTGCATTATTTATTGTTCCTTTTGTAAATATTTACGCCCTTTTTACAATGAATATTGCTCTTGCTAATAAATTTGGAAAAACAACTGGATTTGGGGTTGGAATGACTTTTTTACCATTTATATTTATTCCAATATTAGCTTTTGGAAAAAACAATGGATTTGAGCAGTCAGCATCCGAAGCTCCAGTAGTAGAGCAGCCAGCATATGAAGCTCCAGTAGTAGAGCAGCCAGCATACGAAGCTCCAGTAGTAGAGCAACCAGTATACGAAGCTCCAGTAGTAGAGCAGCCAGTATATGTAGCTCCAGTAGTAGAGCAGCCAGCATACGAAGCTCCAGTAGTAGAGCAACCAGCATATGAAGCTCCAGTAGTAGAGCAGCCAGTATACGAAGCTCCAGTAGTAGAGCAACCAGCATACGAAGCTCCAGTAGTAGAGCAGCCAGCATATGTAGCTCCAGTAGTAGAGCAACCAGCATATGTAGCTCCAGTAGTAGAGCAGCCAGCATATGTAGCTCCAGTAGTAGAGCAACCAGCATATGTAGCTCCAGTAGTAGAGCAACCAGTATACGAAGCTCCAGCAGTAGAGCAGCCAGCATATGAAGCTCCAGTAGTAGAGCAGCCAGCATATGAAGCTCCAGTAGTAGAGCAACCAGTACTTGAGCAGACAACTGTAATACCAATGGTTGAACAAACATTAACTCCACCCACAGTAGAAACAATGGAAATACTAGATGATGATAAAAGAGTTTAATAAAAACTCTTTTTTTAATGGTATAATAATAATAGGTGATAAAAATGGAAAAAATTATATTAGTAGATGGTAATAATTTATTATTTAGAAGTTACTATGCAACTGCATATTCTGGAAATATGATGAAAAACTCTAAAGGATTTCCAACTAATGCTTTATATGGTTTTATTAATATGATTAATAAAATTATAAATGAAGAAAAATCGGCGTATATGTTAGTGGCATTTGATAAAGGAAAGACTTTTAGACATGATAGATTTGCTGGATATAAGGCGGATAGGATAGAAACTCCAAACGAACTTAAGATTCAGTTTCCTATAGCAAAGGAAATACTTTCTGAAATGGGTATTAAATGGTTTGAAATAGATAATTATGAAGCAGATGACATAATTGGTACATTAGCAAAAAAAGTGGACGATACCGATGGCTATAGTGGGCTTATAATAAGCAGCGATAAGGATTTGTTACAATTAATAAGCGATAAGGTAACAATGAAAATGCTTAAAACAAAAGATTTTACTATTATGAATCAAGAAACTTTTTTTCAAAGTTATGGACTTACTCCTGAAAAAATTATAGATATAAAATCTCTTCAAGGGGACAGTTCTGACAATATACCAGGAGTAAAGGGGGTTGGAGAAAAAACAGCTTTAAAATTACTGCAAGAATATGGAAGTGTTGAAAATATATATGAAAACATTGATAATATTAAAGGCACATTAAAAGAAAAACTAATAAAAGGAAAAACCAGTGCTTTTGAAAGTAAGTTTCTTGCAACTATTTACAAAGAAGTACCACTTGGTTTTGATATAGGTGATATTTTAATTAAAGAAGCTGATGTGGATTTGCTTAAAAAAACATATGAAGATTTAGAATTTTATTCTTTTTTAAAAAACATGACAAATGTAAAAAAAGAAGAAAAATTAAAAATAATAGAAGTGAAAAATATTTCAGAAATTAAAATTAATAAGGCTTTTTCATTTTATGTTGAACTAGATGGTTTAAATTACCATAAAGCTAACATGCTTGCTATGGGATTATATGATGGAATAAACTGTTATTATGTAAAATCAGAGTTAATAATACCGGTTTTAGAAAAACTAAATAAAATTGAAAAAGCAACTTATGATTTAAAAAAGCATTATGTGTGTTTAAAGAAAAAAGGTTTTAATTTAGAAAAAGTATCTTTTGACTCAATGATATCAGGATATTTATTAAATTATAACGTAAAGGATGATGCTGCATACTTAGCTAATCAGTTAGGATATGATGTACCGTTTTATGAAATTATTTCTAAAAATAAAAATCTTACAATTGATACAGTAAAAGAAGTTGTTGCTAAAAAGGCAAAGTTTATTTATGATTCAAAAGAAACTTTAAAACAAGAAATGATAAAAGAAGAATGTGAATATTTATTTAATGAAATAGAAATGCCACTTTCGATAGTACTTGGTGATATGGAAAATTGTGGCATAAGAATAGATACTGAAGTCCTTCATCAAATGAATAACGAAATAAGTATAAAACTAGAGGAACTAAATAAAAGTATATATGAACAAGCTGGAATGGAGTTTAACGTTTCTTCTCCAAAGCAGTTAGGGGAAGTTTTATTTGAAAAGTTAGAAATTGGTAAAGGTAAAAAGACTAAAAGCGGTTATTCAACTGATAGAGCAGTTTTAGAAAAGTATAAAAATAGTCATCCTATAGTGCCTCTTGTTTTAGAACATAGAGTTTTATCTAAATTACAAGGTACGTATACGGTTGGGCTAGAAAGTTGTATATTAAAGGATGGTAAAATTCACACCATTTATACTCAAACGTTAACAAGAACGGGAAGACTTTCTTCAGTAGAACCTAATTTACAAAACATTCCAATTAGAACTACTTATGGTAAATTAATAAGAAAAGCTTTTATTCCAGAAAAAGGCTCAATCCTTTTATCAAGCGATTATTCGCAAATTGAGCTTAGGGTTTTTGCTCATTTTTCTAAAGTTCCTAACTGGATTGATGCTTTTAACAATAATCTGGATATTCATACAATAACGGCCATGGATGTTTTTGGGGTAAGTAAGCAAGATGTAACCCCCCTTATGAGAAGACAAGCTAAGGCTGTTAATTTTGGAATATTATATGGGATAAGTAGCTATGGATTAGCAGAAGATTTATCAATATCTGTAAAGGAAGCTAAGGATTTTATTGATAGGTATTTCAAGACATATGAAGGTACTAAAGTATTTATGGATTCTTTAATTAAAGATGCATATAAAAAAGGTTATGTTACAACTATAATGAATCGAAAAAGAAAAATAGATGAGTTAAGTAATAATAATTATATGATAAGGCAGCAAGGTGAAAGAATGGCACTAAACACCCCAATCCAAGGATCAAGTGCTGATATTTTAAAGAAAGCAATGATTGATATATATAAAGAATTTAGTAATAAAAAATTGAAAAGTAAAATGATTCTTCAAGTACATGATGAACTTATATTTAACGTGTTAAAAGAAGAAACTAGCGAAGTTGAAAAAATTGTTAATAGGTGTATGACTTGTGCCTATAAACTAGATATTCCATTAAAAGTTGAAATTGAAACAGGTAATAATTGGTATGAAGCAAAGTAGGTGATAATATGCCTGAATTAGTAGAAGTAGAAATATTAAAAAGAAATTTAACAAAAGAAATATTAGGCAAAAAAATTAATAAAGTTGAAGTTTTTCTTGATAAAATTGTTTATAATAAAAAAGAATATTTTATAAAAAACATTGAAAATAAGTTGGTAACAGATGTAATAAGAAAAGGAAAATGGCTTTTTATAGGCTTAGAAGGGTTATTTTTAGTTATTCATTTTAGAATGGAAGGAAGGCTTTTTTTAAAAAACATGAAAGATTTATATGATAGGCATGATTATGTTGTATTTACTTTTGATAAATTTAAACTTTATTATAATGACTCAAGACTGTTTGGTAAAATGGAAATAATAAAAAAAGATCAATTAGACGATTTTGTCAAAGATAAAAAGTTAGGCATTGAATATGATGATGAACTTTTAACTAGTAAATATTTGAAAAACAAGTTTGTTAAACATCATGTTGGTATAAAGAAAATGCTTTTAGATCAAAGCTATATAACGGGAATAGGAAACATTTATGCTGATGAGATTTTATTTGAATCAAAAATTAATCCGCGGAATTATGCTAATGATTTAAGCAATAAAAATTTATCTGATATTATAAAAAACACAAAGAAAGTATTTGCAGCATCTTTAGAAAAAAATGGTACTTATTTAGATATATATGGTAAAAGAGGAACGTTTGAACAACTCCTTATGGTACATAAAAGACAAGGAGAAAAATGTTACAAGTGTGGGTCTTTGATAATAAAAGAAAAAATCGGAGGGCGTGGCACCTATTATTGTCCTATTTGTCAGAAAATGTAAATTTGACAAATGTTAACGTTTATGGTATAATCTTTTAACTTAATGAGTATGTATTATTGATGATACCAAATGTAATGAGGGGGTAATTTTATGAAGGGAAACTATATTTTTGAATTTGTAAACGAAAATGAATTTAAGAAACTTGAACGTTCGGTTAAAAAATATAACATGTTGGCATATAAAAAATTAGTTTTTGAATTTTATCCAGCTATGAAAGATGGTAAATTTTTAGGTGAAATAGTCGGGGTTAATAGTAAAGAAGGAACTAAGTCATATGCACTTAAATTACCAACAGATGATTTGTTTATAAGGGTTCATGGCGATATTGTTTTACATTATTCTGTTTGTGATATTAATCACGTAATTATATTAGAAACAATTACTCCAGAAACTATTTTATCAGAAGGACATAAGCAAGAACTTGAAGCTTATAAAGGCGTTATGATATCAAAAGCTAACTCTGATAAAGATAAATTTAAAGTTGATTTGTTAAATATGTTACAAAGCGGTGAATAAATTCATCGTTTTTTAAACTTTTTTTCATAATCATATTGATATATATTCTAGAATATGATAATATATATAAGCAACTGGACCCTTAGCTCAGTTGGTTAGAGCAACCGGCTCATAACCGGTCGGTCGTAGGTTCGAGTCCTACAGGGTCCACCATTTGTTTTTTGCGGGTATGGCGAAATTGGCAGACGCGCTAGACTTAGGATCTAGTGGATTTATCCGTGGGGGTTCAAGTCCCTTTACCCGCACCATTGGAAATTCTGTTCGAACTATTCGAACTTTAGATAGAAAATCAATCAGAAATGATTGGTTTTTTCTTTTTTAGAAAAAATCAACCTATGAAGAAAGGTTGGTGTTTATGATTAAAGTAGTCAAAAAAGAAATTGATATGGAAGAATCGTTAAAAAAGAGATTAGAAATAGTATGCGATTTTTGTAATACTACTCCAACGATTATCAATGGTAGTATTAGAAATATTGAAAAAACAAATCTAGCTTGTACCTTATGACACACAATAAGAAAAAACAAGATTTACTTTATTTTAAAGGCATTGTAAATGAATATCATATTGATTTAAAGGTATCAAATAGAGATGAAATTAGCGATGATTTAAAGATTATAGTATCTATTGTAAATTAAATATTGGTTGTGTCCTCTAATAGATATTATATTATAAAAAGAATAAAGGAAAAATCAAAAGAAATATTAGTATAAGATTGTTGCAAGGGATATGTAAAAACATATCTTTTTTTACGTTTACAAATAGAAAAGAAGGATTAATATTATCAATTATGCAATATTTAGGACTGAACCCGTTTATACTTTACAAGATTTAGCACTGATTGGTTCACATAACAAAAGGGAAAAACAAGTATACAAGTCTAACCCTAATATCAAAATAGAGTTATCAAAAAATAATATAGAATTAGTACCCTTAACAGAAAAATATGTTAAGGGTTTTTATAACAAAACATTGGAATATAGAAAAGAACACGATGAAAGAATGAAAACGGAACGAACTGATAGAAAAAAGATATTTAATCAAATGCTTAATAAATCTAAAAATGTTGTAGCTGATGAACTTTTATTTACTGCTACTCATAAATTTTCTGATAATATGAATAAAGATAATATTACCGATTGAGCAAATACTTGTATGGATTTTGTTTATAATGAATTAGGCTATAAAAAAGAACAAACACTTCATAGTATTGTGCATTTAGATGAGGAAACACCACATCTTCATTGTGTTGTAATACCACTTGTTAAAAAACTTGATAAAAGAACGAATACTGAAAGGTTTACTATCTCAAAAAAGCAATACATTAGAGATAATTTTCACTTATCCGAATTACAAGATAAATACTACAAAAAACTAACTGAAAAAGGCTATGATTTAGAACGTGGAATTAAGGGTAGCAATGCTAAACATCAAAAGACCAAGGAATTAAAGAAAACCACTAGATATTATGAGAAAAAAGTAGATGAAATAAACACTAAGATTGACAATGCTATGAGTGATTTTGAAGATAAAATGAAAACGGCAAAAAATATCCCTTTCAATAAAACACACGTTTTAGTGGAAAAAGAGACTTTCGATAGTATGAATAATGTAATTAAGGAAACTAAAAAAGCAATGGATTTCGGGCTTAAATTGCACCAATTATTTAATGAAGTGGATAATTATACAAAAAGTCATCAGACATTAGAAAAAGAAAATCAAAGTATGCAAAAAGAGATTAAATCGCTAAAAACTAGAAATCATAATCTTACAGAAGAAAATAATAAATTAAATCACTATATTAAAGCCGTTTTAGAGGCAATTAAGAGCTTCTTTAGGCAGATACTCTTAATTGGCAACGAGCCTAGCAAAGAGGCTACCACAAGCGAAATAAAGGAATATTACGATACCAAAATTTTGAAATGATTGATGTCAAAGATATTTCTATGTGAACTACCAAAGAAGATGAGCTATTTGATTATGCAGGAGTACCTAGTTATCTAAAAACAAGTCGTAAATCTAGTTGCAATAAAGAAAAAGATGATTTTGATATGCAAATATAAAGAAAATGTCAATTGACTAGCAAATTTTATTTTTTTAGATAAAAGAATTGAAAATAGTGTATAATAAAATAAATGGAGGCGAAAAATATGGAAGGATTTTTAGAAGAAATTGCAGGTTTAAGAAATTATAATGGGCAATCTGAAATGTATAATAGAAAATTTTTTGGTCAGTATGTTGACTTGGATACATTGATTAGTTTATTACAAGTTTCACATACTTATTCAAGCATAATAAGTCTTTTAAATAAAAGGCATGATAAAGTAGACAATATTGTATTACAAAAATTAGATGAAGAATTAAACGCACTTATCGAAAAGATTGGTACTATTAAAGCCACTCAAACGGATTTATGCAATAATAAATTAGATAATGATAATTTAAGAAAATCGTTATATCAAGCAAATGAAATAGATTTTGATGAAGTAAGAAAATTAGTATCGTTAGATAGTCGTATTGATACTATGCTTGTTGAAAATGATTCTAAATTAGAAATAGCTTGTAACGAGAAAAAACTTAAAAATGAAGAACATAAACAATTTGATGAAAAAAGAGACGCTTTGGATACAAATATTGAAAGTTATGTGGGAAGATTAAATGAATTATTTGTTGAATTAAACGGTAAAAGCGTTGATATATTTAATGGATTAAACATTGATACTTTAAGAGAACAATATGAACAAGGATTAGTTGGTATTATTCAAAACACATCAGCAAGAAAGGCATATGTTAGTTACGTGTTTGATATTTTAAAAAGAGAAAATCGGAATGTTCCTCAAGTATATGCTACCGCTCAGCAATTTGTTGCTAATGCAAAAAGAGAAAATGGATTTGATGTCCCAGAATTAGTTGGAAGAAATGACAAAATAATGCTTAATGAAAGCATTACGGATGTTGCGCACGATGGTCTAAGACAATTTGCTGATATTTGGTGTAGACATGCGACTGATAACGATAAAGCTATTACTACAATTGCAAATGGATATTTAAGTACGCAAACATTTTTAGACGGAATGTATGATTACATTACTAATATATCAACATATAGTCAGGATCATTCAAAGGGTGGCACAGATTATGATAAGTTGTTTAGCTTTAACAATCAATTACATGCTAAATTAGCAGAATTACAAGCCAAAGACTCAAGAAAGTTTATAAATATTGTAGGAAAAATTACTAAAACTCCAAATTATTATACTTCAATTGAAAGAGAACCTTATGAATTTGCTACTAGAATATTTGACAATTTTAATCATAGTCATGAAGATATGAGAACGCAAACATTCGATACAAAACAAACTACAATGCCCAATGAGAAGCAAACAGAACAAATAAATCCAGTGTATGAAAGTAATAATATTACAATGTCAAAACAATTGACAGATGAACAACAAAGAATGTTCACAGCAAATATTATTGCTACTAGCGATTCGTTGGTACAAGATGCAGGCTTTGAAATTAACGAATTTGGAGAAATTATAAGACCCCAAGGAAAATCAAAATAAAGAATTTAACTAACGGATTTCTATATAAGACTAGCTCTTTAGGCAAGTTAGTAACACATATCTAAGTCGGCAGAGCCAACTTAGATATGTGTGCCAAAGGAGTGCCTTTGGGAACGGGATTTAAAATAAAGCCCCCAGGGATATTATTGTCTTTTTTGAGAGTGACTTGTAGAAAATACAAGTTTTTTTGTTGCGTGAATTTATTAGAGAGGAGAATGTCTATGAGAGAATTGAGTTTAAGAGGAAATAATTCAGAAGAAAGATTAGTATCTTTAATAAATGATTTAAATAATATTACTTGTTCTTGGAGTTTAGATTATAAAGATGTTGGTGAATATTTTTGGGGATTAACAATTTGCTATAATAATAATTACTCTTTATATGTCGGTAAAACATGTTCTATTGATAACTGGAAAGAATTTACTAATGTAATAAATAGTTGCCTTGAAAATTTGATTAATAACACGATTACAGATGCTTTTCTTTAATAAATAAAGATTCCTTAGTATCATTATATTTTTTATTCCATCTCATAAGAGAAGCTTTACTAATTTTATATCTTCTACAAACAAAAGATATTAGATTACCATTTCTATAAAGTTTTATTGCATTTATTTTTGTTGTTAAATCATGTGGATAATAACGTTGAAATTGTGATATAATTTTTATAGCGATTTATTCCTTTCGTAATGTTTTTATTGGACAATTAACATTTTACTGGATAAATCGCTTTTTGTATATCAGAAATGTCTCACATCAATTGTAACTCTACAGTTTAATGATTGAAACATATCAAAAGCAAATTGACAAATAGGAAAAATGAAATAATATAACTAACCAATTATCAATTCTTAATACTAT
>JAVXAN010000003.1:0-35920 GCA_036660495.1 Bacilli bacterium
CGGCTATGCATCGTTGCCTTGGTAGGCCATTACCCCACCAACTAGCTAATACACCGCAGGCCCATCTATAAGCGGCGCTTTGAAGCGCCTTTTAATACAGTAACGAAACTGTATGTCATTCGGTATTAGCTATCGTTTCCAACAGTTATTCCAAACTTAAAGGTAGGTCACCCACGTGTTACTCACCCGTCCGCCACTAGGCGAAAACCAAATCCAAAATTGTGCAAGCACTCAATCTTCAATGGGTCGCCTCGTACGACTTGCATGTCTTAGGCATGCCGCCAGCGTTCATCCTGAGCCAGGATCAAACTCTCAAAAAAATATTTTTGAAATTCAATTTTGTCCTAGCTACTCAAAAAACATGACGTTTTGCTCAGTTTTCAAAGATCATTTTTTCCTTTATTAATAAAGGATTTTTACACTTACTTTTGCAAGTGCGTATTAAATATACCATATACAATTCGACCTGTCAACACCTTTTTTCGTTTTTTTTACTTTTTTTTTACTTTTTTGTGTAAATAGCTTTTTTTGTATATTTTATATCTAAAAAGAGAAGGCTTTTTAGGTTCTTCTCTCTATTATATGTAACTTTAAATTATTTATTTCCTATAATGAGCATATATTTATCATAATACTTCTTGTCTTCATCTTTATTAAACGGGCCGTCTTTTTTTTCGTAAGCAGCAATAAGATTTTTTAGTTCCTTTTTAACAATAAAATCAACTTCATCTGGATAGTTCATCTTTTTACGATGATACTCATACTCTGATTCATCCAGTATTTTATAACTATCGTCTGGGAAAACTCTTAAATCTAGATCATAATCAATATATTTAATATATTTGCCTTCTAATATTGTAGGAGTTGCTATATTACAATAATAGTAAATCCCTTTTTCTTTAAATTGTGTTATGACATTGTACCACTTATCTTTATAATAATAAATTATTGCAGGTTCTTTCGTATACCAAATTCTGCCATCACAGTTGTTTACTTTTGCTTTACTGTTTCCAAAAACTAAATAGTCCTTATTTACGTCTAATAAGATTGCTTCATCCCAGCTGCGGTGAATAGTACCATCATGCTTGTAACAATGAATGGTATAGTTATCACCTATTTTCATGTTTTTCATTTTAATTATCTCCATTACTAATTACTATTATACTTTATTTAGAGTAAAACTCAATAAAAAAACTATTTATTGCAACAGTAAAGTAAAAGTAGACGTTTTATAAAAAAGGCCAGAACCCTAACTTGATTTTATATTAAATTATGGTTTTATATTTTATATGTATGCAAATCTCTTATTATAATAAAAAAGCAGATGTTTCTCTTTTTTAGAGAATGTCTACTTTTACAATATCACTTCATTAACTATTGTTTTTATTCGGTTAATTTTTTTATTGCTGCTTGAAGTTGATTATCATTTTCGGGTGTTGGGTTAGTTTGATAATCCTCATTTAATTTAACTTCAATTGTTGGCTCAACGCCAACGTCGTTTATCCATTTTCCTTTTGGTGATAGCCATTTTTGAATAGTATATTTAATCATACCACCAGTTTCTAAATCTTTAGTTATTTGAACCGTACCTTTTCCATAAGTCTTTTCCCCAATTATTGTAGCACCATATTCTTCCTTTAAAGCAATTGCCATAATTTCTGAAGCTGAAGCACTACCACCGTTTGTTAAAACCACTACCGGATAATTTCTGCTTTCGTTAGTAGTAGAAGAATGTTTGCTTGTTGTTTTTTGATCAACTATTTGGTAACAAACGGTCCCTTTTTTTAAAAACATATCTAACATTTGGGTTACCGAATGTAAATATCCACCAGAGTTTCCCCTTACATCAATTATTAGCGAATCAATATTAGATCCTTCTAATTCTTTAAGCTTATCTCTAAACTGTAGATAGGTGTTATTTGCAAATGTATTAATTGAAATATATCCAATTTTTTTATTTGAAATATTATACGTGCTTGTTTCTACTGATTCAATAGTTATTAATCTTTTAGAGATTTCAAATTTTTTTGTTTCCTCTCCTCTTTTAATTGTTAACTTTGTCACAGGAATTTTTGGATCTTTTATCATTGTTACAATTTCAGTAGTTGTTTTATCTTTTGACGAAACTCCATTCACGTTTAATATAACATCATTAAATTTCAATCCACTTTCTGCAGCTGGAGAATTTTTAAATACTGAGAACACAAATATTTCATTATTCTTATTTAAAGCTATTTCCGCCCCAATGCCCTCGTATGCACCGCTCATTACTGCATTAAAGTTTTCTTTTTCCGATTTTTCAAAATAACTAGTATGTGGATCCTTTAATGATGTTATCATTCCATTTATAGCACCATTTACAAGTTCTTTTTTATTAACTTCTTTATAATACGAATTATTAATTAAATCATATATCTCTTTAATTACATCTAATTCTTCATTAGATGTAACTTCTTTATTTGTAATGAAATCACCGTTTCTCACTTTATCATTAACAACAACAGTACTAAATATTGCTATTGAAACTAAAAACACGCCAATTATAATTAACTGGTACAATTTAAAATTACTTCTTTTGTTGATTTTAATATTTATTGATTTTATATGATTTTCCATTACTTCATTTATTGATTTTTTATTTTTGCTTTTTTTCATTATCCTGACCTCCGCATATTAAAAGTATAACATAAATACCAAAAAAAAAGTAACAAAAAGTTACTTTAATACGTTATTTCCCTACTGGTAATGTTGCAACAGATTGTGCTACTTGAATTAATTCGCTAGTAGATAAAGTGCTAGAAACCAAATAGTATTCAATGTTATCGCTTATCCAGTTAACTGACGAATCGCCTATTATTGCAACTGTATCAGTTATCATATCTAAATCACCAGACGTTGGAATAATTGTTATATCTTCACTTTTACTAGCGCTTTCCTCAACCAACATAAAGGATTGTTCTCCTGCAAAAGTCAAAATTATTCTTGATCCCTTATCTAAATCAATTGTTTTTTCAGTTTCTAAATAAGTTCCTTCAGGCATGTACATTGGGTATATTGCTTCTTCTAATATGGTCGTTTTATCTTCTGCTGGTTTTGCATCTGAAGCTGTTTTCATGTTCTCTTCTAATACAAAATAATCATTTTTAAATTTTGCTTTTAAATCAACACTTTTAAATGATACTCTTATTTGAGCAACATCTGAAGAATTATATACTACGACTTCTTTAAAGTTTAAATTTTTATCTAGAAACACCTCTTGTTTTACTAAAGTAGGGTTGTTTTTATAATTAACGGTACTAGAAAAAACATAACCTTTTTTTACTTCTTTCATAATCATTTTAGTATCAGCTTTTATATCATTTATTATAGATTGTAATAGATATGCTTGTGAATTGTTATAAGGCCACTTACTTTGAAATTTGAAACTCTTGTTTAAGGAAGGCGTTAATACGTACACACCCTCATTATTTTTAAGAATAATTTGCTCGTGATTATTAGTTTTATTTTTTAAAGATACTCTGTAATTATCTGATTTTTTGTAAGATACTAATACGTCATATTTGTATGAATCATCATTATTTATTAATTCCATCATTGCTTCTAATTGATATCCTTTTAAATTAGATACTTTTTTATCCAATTTATTAATTACCGTAGTTTTATCATCTTTACCACATCCTGTTAATGAAATGGTACAAAACAAAACCAATAAAAGTCCAAAAAACTTTTTCATTCATTCACCTCTTTTTATTTTCATTTAATTATATGGCTTAATTTTTCCATTATTCATGTATAAAAGAACTTTTTTTGATTATTATATTAATAGAAAAAGGAGGTAATCATGAAAATTTTACAAATCATTGCTTTAACCGTAGTTATTGTTGGGGCTTTAAATTGGGGCTTGATTGGGATTTTTGATTTCGACTTAGTTGCTGCAATATTTGGTGGTGCAAGTGCGCTAGGCTCAAAAATTGTATATGCTGTTGTTGGTATATGTGGGATTGTTAGTATAAAAACGCTAGCAGAATTGATAAATGATGTTGATTAAAAAAACAGTTTAAATAAAACTGTTTTTTTTATAATTTATCTTTACAAGGGTTAGTCCCTCTGGCGGAGCAGTAACTCCTATTAATCTTCGATCTTTTTTATCAATATATTCTGGAATACAAGTTGCATTTGATTTACCTTCACCAATTTTTATAAATAATCCAATCATATTTCTTACTTGATATTTTAAAAAACCTGATCCTAAAAAAGTAATGCTTAATACGTTTTTAGAAACAGAAACTTTTATTTTATCAATTGTTCTCACCATGTTTTTTCTTAAATCCTGGCTCGATGCAAAAGTAGTAAAATCATGGGTTCCTTCAAGATACTTTGCCGCTTGTTTAATTTTGTTTACATTTAACTCTTTTCCATATTGAAATACATATTTTCTTTCAAGTGGATTATACAATCCCATGTTTATTCTATATTCATATAATTTTGATTTTACCATGTACCTAGCGTGAAAATCATCTTTAACGATAACTACATCGTTTATTCTAATGTCGCTTGGTAGATAGCTGTTTAAGGCACCTTTAAGCTTAACTGGTGATATGTTAGTATCAAAATCAAAATGAGCCATTTGATGAAGAGCATTAACCTTAGCATCAGTTCTTCCAGCCGGAAATATAATTACTTGCCTATTATTAATAGAAGTAAGAACTTTTTCTATTTCATTTTGAACAGTCCTTAAACCTGGCTGTTTTTGAATGCCATAAAACTCTGAACCATCATATGAAAAGTCTATTAAATATCTCATTTATATTATCCACCCCAAACTTATTACTAAATATAAAAGTATTACTTCAGCCAATAAAAATATTTTACCTTCTTTTGTTTCTTTATATCCATGATAATTTGTTCTATTTGTAACGCACCCATAAAATCTTAGTTTCATGGCTTTTTTTACCTTAACAGCCCGTTTATAAGATAGTACTGTAACTGGTATAACCATTTTATTAACAATTAAAATTGGATTACTATTATATGGCAACCCTCTATATGCCATTGATTTTCTAATTGTTTTAAACTGTTCAAATAATGTTGCAGTAAACTTAACAGTAGCAGCACAACTTAAAGCTATCTTAGCAACAGGAACTTTTAGCTTTTTTAACTTTGAAAATAGCCCTTCTATTCCCCAAGCAATTTCACTAATAGAAGTAGTAAAAGTAATAATTAACAAATTCATTACTATTAAAATAAATTTTACTGAAATAATCATTGAAATTAATAAATCAAACGTAATAAAGAAAGTAATAACATAAATTATAACAATAAACCATACTACTTCTAGCAAATTTAATCCGTACTGCTTTAAAGAAATTTGTGATCCTATCATAATAATACCCAAAAGAATAACATATAACATGAAGCATAAAGGGTCCTTAATTAAAACAATAATTAATAACGATAGCAGCAGACACATAATTTTCAGCTTTGAACTCATTTTATGTACTTTTGAATCTCCAGGAACATACTTAAAAAACGGATATTTATTTTGCATTTTCGACCACCGCCCTTACCAGCTCATTTATATTATTAGGATTTTTCAACGTAATTCCTACTTCTTCTTGTAATACTTTTTCAAACCTAATAATGTTTGGAATTGGTGCATTATTTTTATAAAGTAAATCATAATTATCAAGAAATTTATTCTTATTAAACTCACCAATTAAATTCCCTTTATTTAACACAATAACGTTATCAACAATTGGATAAAGCATATCAATATCATGAGTTACTATAATAATTGTTTTAAAATATCTTACTTTTAGTGCTTTTAATAACTTCATTAAACTTTTTTTACCATTAGCATCAAGACCAATAGTTGGTTCATCTAGTATTAAAACCTTTGGATTCGATATTAAAACCGAAGCAATTGCAACAAGCCTTTTTTCACCACCATTTAAATTAAACGGGTTTCGGTAAAGATAGCTTTCATCTAATCCAACAATTTTTAACGCTTTAATAGTTCTTTGTTTGATTGATCCAGCATTCTGCTTAAATATCTTTGCCGAAAAAGACACTTCTTCTCCTACCGTACTACAAAAAAATTGTTTTTCTGGAAATTGGTATACTAATCCAACATCGTACCTAAAAACATTAAAGTTGTTTTTAATTTTTGACAAATTATATTTTCCTATAATCACTTCGCCATTACTTGGCATAGTAATACCATTCATTAGTTCTAATAAAGTTGATTTACCACTTCCAATTGGACCAATAATGCCATGAATTTTATTGCTATCTAAACACAAATTAATGTTCTTTAAAGCCTCCCTTTCACCTTTCATACCTTTGTTATACGTAAAACTTACGTTTCTAAAAATTATTTCCATAAGTTCACCACTAAACTTCTCATATCTAAATTAAAGTTATTATTAGGCTTATATAATTTTAATTTGCGATTTAACTCAATCATAAAAGGTACTTCTAAGCCTATTTTTCTCATTATTCTTTCTTCTTCAAATATTTCAGGAAAACTACCATCAATTATTATTTTCCCATCGTTTAAAATTATTAATCGGTCTGAATACAAAGTTTCATCTAAGTTATTAGTTAAAGATATTATGGTAATCCTTTTTTCCTTGTTTATTTTTTTTAAAATTTCTAGCATTTCAACTTGTTCATTTGAATCTAGCATTGAAAGTAATTCATCTAAAATCAGAATTCTAGGTTCTAACATTAGAGCTGAAGCTAAAGCAACCTTTTGCTTTTCACCACCGCTTAAATTTAAAGGTGAACATTTGAGTAAACTTTTTATGTTTAGTAGCGTAGATATTTCTTCTAATTTCTTTTTTATCATTGATTTTCTTACCGCAATGTTTTCTAACGAAAAAGCCAATTCATCTTCTACCGTTTCTGCGACAAAATAGTTTTCTGGGTTTTCAAAAACAAATCCGATTTCTTTTCTTATTTCAAGTGAATTTAACTTGTTGTATTTTTTTCCAAATATTTTTATATCAGCGTGAGTTTTAATAATTCCTGATAAAACTTTTATTAAAGTTGTTTTCCCTGCCCCATTAGGGCCTGCAATAGTAATCCATGAACCTTTTTCAACTTTTAAATTGAATTTATCATATACAAATTTCTTTTTATATCGTACCATTAAATTATCAATGCTTAAAATTTCCATAAGATCACCTCCAAATATAATGGTTTATTATACTAGAAAAAAGAAAAAAAAGCTATAGTTAGCTTTTAATAAGCAAGTCATGTTTTAAAGGTTGTTACCACTGATATACTATTATTTACTAAACTGTACCATTTGTTTTTTAAAAATCTCTAACGCCACTATATCCATCCGTTTCATACGATTTACAGCTTATAAATCCTTTAAAGTCATATTTTTTGTTATTATACCTTATCCCAACATACCCATTACAATATGAATTTGCCTTAGGATCAGAAATTTTTGCTTTACCATCAATAAGTTTTATACCTTTAAGGTATTCATTATTATATAAAAATTCTAAATTAGCATCAGTTAGCCAAACCCCTGAAGATGTTTTTGCCCTTCCTAACATTTTACCTTCATCTGACTCAGGGAAAATTGTTCCATGGCTATATATTGCTGTTCCCATATCAAATAATTGCTTTTCTAAAATTTTATATTCTTCTTTTCTTGCTGATTTAAGACTACTATTTATAGAAATAGTTGAAATTATCATTATAATTGATAAAACAACAATAACTGCAATAAGTTCAATTAGTGTGAAACCATTGTTTTTTTTCATTTTATTTCTCCTTTTTCTTTTGAATTAAATAATTTATTTTTAATAGGAATTTAAGAGGTATAAATTTACTAAAAAAAACACCAATTTTAACAGTTATCCCTGGGATTATTATCAGTTTATTTTTAAACATTTTCTTAACAGCGTAATCTGCTACATATTTACTCGTTAAGCTTTTAACTGAAAAACTAACATTAGCAACATTATTAAAATTAGTGTCAACCGGTCCAGGGCATAAAACCGACACTGTAACGTTTGATTTTTCTTTTCTAAGTTCTTCATATATTGCCGTTGTTATTCTAAATACATATGATTTTGTTGCATAGTATGTGCTCATAAGTGGCCCTGGTAAAAAAGCGGCAGAAGATGCTACGTTCAATATATAACCATTATCTGCTTTTTTCATGCTTTTTAAATATAACTTTGTTAATACATGAACCGCTTTTATATTTAAATCAATCATATTTAACTCTTTTTCTAAATTTACCATATCAAAAGCCCCAAACAAACCAAAACCAGCATTATTAATTAAAATATCTACTTTATTATAAGCTTTATATAAATCATAACAATTTTGTTCTATTGATAAATCCATTGCTACAATTTCTACTTCTGTTTTACATAACTTTTGAACTTCCTTAAGACCTTTCAAATCTCTTGCCACTAATACTAAATCGTAACCTTTATTACTTAAGTTAATAGCAAAATCTTTTCCAATACCACTGCTTGCACCCGTAATTAGCGCTTTCATATTATCACCTATTTTGATTATACAATATTATTAATAAATAATCAAAAAAAATTGTTGTTTAAAGTGTATTTTTATTTTAACATTGATATTTATTCTTAACTTGTACTTTAAATATACGTAAGAGTCAATGCTTTTTCTAGTGCATTATCCATGATTCAACAGTAATTATGCATAATATATTAAAAATTTTTGATATTAATGTTGCCTTTTTACTAATAAATTAAAAAAAGGAACTAGTGCTCCTTAATTTATTATTCAACTATTTCTAATATAACAATTAAGGCATCGTCGCCTTTTCTTTCTGTTAATTTTAAAATTCTAGTATATCCACCATTTCTTGTTTCATAACGTTTTGCTAAGTCATTAAATATTTTTGTTACTGCTTCATTATCGTTATGTAAAAAAGCAAGTGCACTACGTCTAGCAACTAGGCTACCTTTTTTACCATATGTAACCATCTTATCAAACATCTTACGCACTTCTTTTGCACGTGGTTCAGTTGTTTCAATACGTTCGTTTTTAATTAGGTCTTTTGTTAAATTCGCAAGCATTGCCCTACGATGCTTATTATCACGTCCTAATTTTCTATAAGCCATTGTTATTCCTCCTTACTTTTTTAGTCATCATTTCTAAATGAAAATCCCATTTCTTTTACTTTTTCAAGAACTTCTTTTAAAGATTTCTTACCTAAATTACGTATTTTCATCATTTCGTTTTCTGATTTACCAATTAAATCTTGTAATGAATTAATATTAGCTCTCTTTAAACAGTTATATGCTCTTACTGAGAATTCTAATTCATCAATTGACATTTCCAAGGCTTTACTTTTTGTATCATCTACGTTTTGTTTCATTAATCCAGAAACATCTGCAATTTCATCTAATTTAGTTAAAATATCAAAATGTTCTATTATGATTCTTGAAGCTAAAGCAATTGCTTCCTCTGGTTTCATTGCGCCTGATGTCCAAACTTCCATTACTAATTTATCATATGTAGCATCTTGACCAACACGAGCGTCTTCAACTTCATAATTAACTCTCTCAATTGGAGAAAAGTTTGAGTCCATAGCAATAGTATTAATTTTTTGTTCTCCTAATAGCTTTTTATTTTGTTCTGCTCTAACATATCCACGACCATTACCAACTGTCATTTCAATGTTTAGCTTACCGCCTTTTACTAGCGTCGCTATTTCTTGATCTGGATTTACTATTTCAATATCTGCATCTTTTTGAATATCAGCTGCTGTTACAATACCCTCTTTATTAATATTTAATTTAATTGTTTTAATATCATTTGTATAATTCTTAATAACTACGTTTTTTAAATTTAATATAATTTGAGTAACGTCTTCAACAACGCCTTCAATTGTTTGAAATTCGTGTAAAACTCCTTCAATATTAACACTAGTTATAGCGTTACCTGGTAATGATGATAACATTACCCTTCTTAAAGCATTACCTAATGTTGTACCAAACCCTCTTTCAAGTGGTTCGATTTCAAATTTGCCATAGTTTCTGCCTTCAACATATTCAGAAACCTTGAATTGTGGTTTTTCAAATTTAATCATTGAAATTCACTCCCTTTTCTAAATTATCCGCGTGGACGTTTTGGTGGACGACAACCATTATGTGGAACTGGTGTTACATCTGTTATGGCAGTTATTTCTAATCCTGCTGTTTGTAATGAGCGAATCGCCGTTTCACGACCTGATCCTAATCCTCTAACGAAAACTTCAACTCTTCTCATTCCAGAATCAAATGCTGCTTTTCCTGCTGCTTCTGCTGACATTCCTGCTGCAAATGGAGTTTTCTTTTTGCTTCCCTTAAATCCTGAAGTTCCTGCAGATGCCCAACTAACTGCACCACCGTCCTTATCTGTAATAGTTACGATAGTGTTGTTAAAAGTTGAATGAATGTGTGCTTGTCCTTCAGGTATGTTCTTTTTAATCTTACGTTTTCTTGCTTTGTAAGCCATTTAAATTACCCTCCTTTTTTCCTACTTTTTCTTATTCGCTACAGTTTTACCTTTACCCTTACGAGTTCTAGCATTACTTCTAGTGGATTGACCTCTAACTGGTAATCCTTTACGGTGACGAATACCTTGGTAAGAACCTATTTCCATCTTTGTTTTAATACCCATTGAAACTTCTCTTCTTAAGTCTCCTTCAAGTAAATAATTATCTAATTCCTTACGAATTTTAGAAATTTCTTCTTCAGTTAAGTCTTTTGCTTTAGTGTCTAAATTAATTTCTAATTTAGTTAAAATTTCTCTTGATAGTTTTCTACCAATTCCATGAATATAAGTTAATGCAACCTCTATCCTTTTGTCATTTGGTAAATCGATGTTTTTTATACGTGCCATCTAACAATGCACCTCCTATTATCCTTGTCTTTGCTTATGCTTTGGGTTTTCACAAATAACCATTACTTTCCCGTTACGTTTAATTATTTTGCACTTATCGCAAATCTTCTTTACTGATGGTCTAACTTTCATCTTATTTCCTCCTATTATTTTCTATAGGTTATACGCCCACGTGTTAAATCATATGGTGATATTTCTATAACAACTGTATCACCTGGTAAGATACGAATCTTATTCATTCGCATTTTACCAGAAACGCGAGCATATACAGTATGTCCGTTGGTAAGTTCAACTTTAAAGTCGCCGCCTTTTACTTCATCTACAACTTTTCCGTCTACTTCTATCACATCTTCTTTAGCCATTTAATCACTCTCCCGTCAATATCTGATAACCATCATTAGTAACTAAAACCGTATGCTCGAAATGAGCTGAAGGCTTGTTATCTAAAGTTGTTATTGTCCAACCATTATCTTCTATTACTATTTCTTCAGTTCCTAAATTTAACATTGGTTCAATTGCAATAACCATTCCAGCTCTTAATACTGGTCCAGTATCTTTTGAACCATAATTTGGAACATCAGGATCTTCATGAAGGTGATTTCCAACCCCATGACCAACTAGTTCTTTAACAACACCCAAATTATGTGCTGTTGCATAAATTTCTACTGCATTACCAATATCACCTATTCGGTTACCTGGCTTTACCATATTTATACCCTCAAACAAAGCTTTTTTTGTATGCTCAAGTAAAAACTCTTTTTCATCATTAACTTCGCCTACTGGGTATGTCCACGCAGAGTCTCCGTGATATCCTTTATACTCTGCACCAATATCTATTGATATTATATCACCTTTTTTTAATTTTCGTTCTGTTGGAAATCCATGAACAACTTCATCATTAATTGAAATGCAAGTTGCATAAGGAAATCCATCATATCCTTTAAAGGATGGTTTTGCGCCTTTGCTTAAAATAAATTTTTCTGCCTCAGCATCAATTGATAGTGAACTCACCCCTGGTTTTATCATGCTTTTAACATGTTGATGAGTTTGATAAACAATTTTACCAGCTTCAACCATTAAACTTATTTCTCGTTCTGATTTAATGCTAATCATAGTTATCACCATTAATAGCGTTCTCTAGCTTTTCAAAAACAATTTCAATGTTTTCGGAGGCTTTTATGGTCTTAAGAACTCCACTTTCCTTATAATAATCATATAAAGGCATGGTTTTCTCTAAAAACCCATTAAAACGTTTATAAAAGGTTTCTTCATTATCATCAATTCTTGATGTTAACTCTAAAGCACAATCATCACAAATACCCTCTTTTTTTGGTTTCGTTTGTAAATATTTATTATATATCCTGTTACACTTAGGACAAGTCATTCTTCCAGTTACCCTTTTTAATAACTCTTTCTTATCAACGTCAAGATATATAACAACACCAATATCTCTTCCAATATTACTTAATAACTCGTCATATTTTAGAGCTTGAGTTACCGTTCTTGGAAAACCATCTAAAATATATCCTGTATCATAGCCGGGCTTGTTTATCTTATTCAAAATTAAATCAATAATTATGTCATCCGAAACAAACTTTCCCACTTTCATTAAATTTTCAGCTGCTTTTCCTATTTCTGTATTATTTTGAATTTGTTCTCTTAACAAATCGCCTGTTGATATATGCTTATAATCATACTTCTTCATTAATAATTCAGATAAAGTACCCTTGCCTGCGGCAGGTGGTGCTAAAAATATTATGTTTTTCATTACCTACGATATCCCTTTCCATACTGTTTAGCAGATAAACTACTTTCAATTTGATTATATGTTTCAAGAGCAACTCCAACAACTATTAATAACCCCGTACCACCAATTGTTACACTGGTAGGTAAACTACTTAAATTAGATACTAATATTGGTAATCCCGCTATTACTACAAGAAATAGTGATCCAAGTAAAGTAATTCTAGATAAGACAGTATTAACGTACGTTTTAGTTTCTTTACCTGGTCTAATTCCAGGAATATAACCACCTTGTTTATTTAGGTTTTCCGTTAATTCTTTAGGATTTAATTGCATAAATGTTTGAACATATGCAAATAAAACGATTAATAATATATAAAGTATAAATCCCGTTGGAGAATTATAAGTAATATATTTATTAATAAATAACGAAAATGAATCGTTTTTAATAAAACTTGCTATGAATGTTGGTATTGATACTAAACTTGATGCAAATATTACTGGTATAACTCCAGCTGAATTTAATCTAAATGGAATATACGTTTGCTTTGCACCATATGCTGTTGAAGTCCTATTTGAATACTGAATTGGGATTCTTCTTTCAGATTTTTCTATAAATACTACTCCAATAATTATTGAAATATAAAGTATTAAGAACAATATAAACTTTGCTATTCCAAGGGCAATTACTTGCACCGTTCCAGTTACTACAAAAGATCCAAAAGCATCAACTAACATATTAGGAATCGTAACTAAAATACCAGCCATAATTATTAACGATATTCCGTTTCCTACTCCCTTTTGAGTAATTTGGTCTCCTAACCATAGTAAGAATGCTGTCCCTGCTGTTAAAATAAGTGCTACGCCTAAGTACTGAGTTATACCTGCTTTTGATCCTAAAAACGCAAAAGCAAATGAGAACCCTTGTAAAAACGCAAAAGCAATTCCACAATACCTAGTTATTTTATTTAACTTAATTCGTCCAGTATGTCCTTCTTTTGCAAGGTTAGAAAAATATGGAATAATATCCATTTGTAATATCTGGATAATAAGTGACGCACTTATATATGGTGTGACTCCAAGGGCAAATATTGAAAACTGCTTTAGAGCTCCTCCACCCATTACGTTTAACAGCTCCAAAAATCCTAAGTCTTTTGTTATGCTTTCTGTTCCTGGAACGCTAATTGATGTTCCAAGCTTAAATACAAATAATATTAATAAAGTAAACAAAATTCTATGTCTTAAATCTTTATTCTTATCAGAAAAGATTTCCTTAAGATTTTTAAACATCTTACATCACCTCGGCTTTTCCACCAGCTGCTTCTATTTTTTGCTTTGCAATATCAGAAAATTTATGAGCTCTAACAGTTATTTTCTTTTCAATTTCACCATTACCCAAAACCTTTATTCCTGATAATTGATTTTTAGCAAATCCCATTTCTTTTAATAATTCTGGAGTTACTATTGAACCTTCTTCAAACATATTTAAATCAGATACATTAATAACTGCATACTCTTTTTTGAACATTGCGTTAGAAAATCCACGTTTTGGAAGACGACGGTATAAAGGTAATTGTCCACCTTCAAATCCAGGTCTAACTCCACCACCACTCCTAGCGTTTTGTCCTTTATGTCCTTTACCACTTGTTTTTCCAGTACCGCTACTAGAACCACGACCTAATCTTTTAATATCTTTTTTAGAACCATCATTATACTTTAATTCATGTAACTTCATTATCCTAAAATCTCCTCTACAGATTTGCCTCTTAATTCAGCAATATGTTCAGCAGTTCTTTGTGACTTTAAAGCCTCAATTGTAGCTCTTGCGGTATTTAATTTTGTGTTTGATCCAAGTGATTTTGAAATAATATCTTTTACTCCAGCCAATTCAAGAACTGAACGAACTGATCCACCAGCAATAATACCAGTACCTTCTCTAGCTGGCTTAATTAAAACTTTTGCAGCTCCACTTGATCCAATTACTTCATGAGAAACCGTTCTATCCTCAACTAATATTAACTTTATAATATTATTAGTTGCATCTTGAATAGCTTTTTTGATAGCATCTTGCACTTCGTTTGCTTTTCCAGTTCCAACACCAACTTTTCCTTTATGATCCCCAACGGCTACTGTTGCCGCGAAACGTAAAGTACGTCCACCTTTTGTAACTTTTGTAACACGATTAACAGAAATAACTGTTTCATCATATTCTTTTTTACGTGGCTCGCTATATTTTCTTTCCATGCGTTACCCTCCTTTAGAATTCTAAGCCATTTTCACGAGCAGCATCTGCTAATGCTTGTACGCGTCCATGGTATAAGTATCCTCCTCTGTCGAATACTACCTTGTTTATTTTTGCTTTTTTAGCTTTTTTTGCAATTGAAGCTCCTACAAGCTTACCTGCTTCTGTATTACCACCATTTTTTATATTTAAATCTTTATCTAATGAAGATGCACTAACTAGTGTTACTCCCTTAGAATCATCAATTATTTGAACACTAATGTTTTTTAATGATCTAAATATACATAACCTTGGTAACTCGCTAGTTCCACTTAGTTTTTGTCTAAGGCGTACGTGTCTAGCTACACGAGCTTCATTACGTGATGTTTTATTTATCATAGTAAGACTCTCCCTTTCATATTATTTAGAAGCCTTTTTTCCTTCTTTACGACGGATAACTTCACCTTTATAACGAATACCTTTACCCTTATATGGTTCTGGTTTTCTTATTTTACGAACTGTAGCAGCAAACTCTCCTACTAATTCTTTGTCAATTCCTTTTATTGTGATTTCCGTATTACTTACAGATTCTACAGTTAATCCAGATGGAATTACTAATTCAACTGGGTGTGAAAATCCAGCGTTAATACCTACAGCGTTTCCCTTTAAATTGAAACGGTAGCCAACACCAACAATTTCCAATCCTTTTTGATATCCTTCAGATACTCCAATAATCATGTTTTCAATTATTGAATTTGTTGTACCATGCATTTGTTTAACTTTCTTTATTTCACTATTTCTAGCAACTGTTATCTCATTACCATTAATTTTAACTTCCAAGTTTTTATCGATATTAAATGATAATTCTCCTTTAGGTCCTTTAACAGTAATTTGTCCATTTTCTAATGCTACATTAACGTTTTCTGGTATAGTTAACGTTCTATTTCCAATACGACTCATATTTCGGCACCTCCTCTTAAATTACCATATATATGCTAGAACTTCTCCACCTAGGTTTTCACAACGAGCTTTTTTACCTGTCATAATTCCTTTTGATGTTGAAACAATTGATATTCCTAAACCGTTTAATACCGTAGGAACTTCCTCTGCCTTAGCATATACACGTAAACCTGGTTTTGAAATTCTTTTCAATCCAGATATTACTCTTTCCTTATTTTGACCATATTTTAAAGTCATAATAATATTATCTTGTACTTCTTGTTTTTCAATTTTATAATTTGTAATATATCCTTCTTCTTTTAAAATCTTAGCGATTTCTAACTTAACTGTCGAAGACGGTACACTTACTTCTGTGTATCGCATTTGATTTGCATTACGTATTCTCGTAAGTAAATCTGCGATTGGATCTGTTACCATATAAATCCTCCCTTCGTATCTATTATCTTACCAGCTTGACTTTTGAACGCCAGGAATTTCTCCCTTGTATGCTAATTCTCTAAAGCAAATACGGCAGATACCAAACTTACTCATTACAGCATGTGGACGACCACATCTATTGCAACGAGTATACTCTTGTACTTTAAATTTTTTAGGTCTATTGTTTTTAACAATCATACTTTTTTTTGCCATTAAATTCCTCCATTTAACTTACTTTTTAAAAGGTAAACCAAATCCTTTCAATAAGTCTAATGCTTCTTCGTTAGTTTTTGCTGTTGTTACAAAAACTATGTCCATTCCACGTAGTTTTACAACTTCATCATAAACGATTTCCGGAAATATAATTTGTTCTTTTATTCCTAGTGTATAATTCCCTCTTCCGTCAAATGCTTTTGGTGAAACACCTCTAAAGTCACGTACACGTGGTAACGTAATTTTAATAAGCTTTTCTAGGAAAGTATACATCTGTTCACCACGAAGTGTAACCTTGCATCCAATTGCTTGACCTTCTCTTAATTTAAATCCTGCAATAGATTTTTTAGCTTTTGTAATAACTGGTTTAGCACCTGTTATTTTTTCTAATTCAGTTACTGCTATATCAAGTAACTTGCTGTTAGTAGTTGCATCCCCAACTCCTATATTAACTACGATTTTTTCAACCTTAGGTACAGCCATGACAGTAGTATAATTATACTTTTTTGTTAATGCAGGAACTATTTCCTTAGTATACTGTTCTTTTAAACTGTTCATAGATACCCTCCTTTCTGATTAGTCTATCTTAGTTTTTGACTTGCTAGAAATTCTAACTTTTTTTCCATCTTTATCAATTTCATGTGCTATTCTAGTACGAGTTTTAGTCTTAGGGTCGATTGCCATAACGTTTGACATATGAATAAGAGCCTCTTTTTCAATAATGCCACCTACTTGATCTTGTCCTGAAGGTTTAACGTGTTTTTTAACAATGTTAATTCCTTCAACTAATACTCTATCGCCTTTTTTACCAATGATTTTTCCTTCTTTACCACGATCTTTACCAGCAATAACAATTACTTTATCTCCAATTTTTAAATTCATGATTTTCCTTTCTTTAAAAGGTCTATAGCACTTCTTTTGCTAACGATACAATTTTCATGAAATCTCTATCACGTAATTCTCGTGCTACTGGACCTAAAACTCGTGTACCAACTGGCGTCTTATCATCTTTAATAATAATGCAAGCATTATCATCAAACTTAATATAAGAACCATCATCTCTACGCATTCCAAACTTACTTCTAACGATAACCGCTTTTACAACTTTACCGCTTTTAATATTACCATTTGGAGTTGCTTTTTTTACTGTTCCAACTACGATATCGCCAATGTTTCCAGTCTTAACTTTACTTCCACCAAGTACTCTTATAACCATTAGCTCACGAGCACCAGAGTTATCAGCAACTTTTAAAAGACTTTGTTGTTGAATCATAATAAATCCTCCTTCTTCCTTAAAGCGCCTATAAAATTACGGCTTCTTTAACTATTTCTACTAAGCTAAATCTCTTTGTTTTTGAAATTGGTTTTGTTTCAACAACTTTTACAACATCTCCAACCTTAGCTTGGTTATTTTCATCATGTGCTGTATATTTTTTAGAATACTTAACACGTTTTTTATACTTTGGATCTGTTTTATAAGTTTCTACAGCAAATATAATTGTTTTATCGCCCTTATCACTTACAACTTTACCTATTAACTCACGTTTATTATTTTCTTTCACAAGCAACCTCCTTACCGTTTTTACGTTCAACAAGAATTGTTTTCATCCTTGCTACGCTCTTACGTAATTCATTAATTCTTGAAGGTTTTTCCAAGTTACCGGTAGCTTGACCCATACGTAAATTAAAAATTTCTTCTTTGAATTCTTCGATTTTTGTCTCGATTTGTTCAGTGGTTAATTCTCTGATTTCTTTAACCTTCATTTTCTTCACCACCATTTTCTTTCATTACAAATTTACATTTTATTGGTAATTTATGCATTGCAAGTCTTAAAGCTTCACGAGCTACCTCTTCAGGTACACCTGCTATTTCAAACATAATTTTTCCTTCTTTTACAACAGCAACCCATGCTTCTGGATTACCTTTACCTTTACCTTGACGAGTTTCTAAAGGTTTTTTAGTTAGTGATAAGTGTGGGAATATATTTACCCATACCTTACCACCACGTTTCATATAACGAGTCATTGCAACACGAGCTGCTTCAATTTGCCTTGCACTAATCCAAGCGCCTTCCTTTGCTACAAGACCATAATCACCAAAATGTAATTCAGTGTTTCCCCTTGCTTTTCCGTCATAATAAAGTCTGTGAGGTTTACGATATTTAGTTCTTTTTGGTATCAACATCTTTATTACCCCCCTTGTTTTTTGAAGGAAGTATTTCGCCCTTATAAACCCATACTTTTACGCCGATTTTACCATACGTCGTATTAGCTTCTGCCGTTGCATAGTCAATGTCAGCTCTTAAAGTATGTAAAGGGGTATTACCTTCGTTATATCCTTCACTACGAGCAATTTCAGCGCCATTTAAACGTCCAGATACTAAGGTTTTAATTCCTTTAGCGCCAGAACGCATCGTGTTTCTAATTGCTCTTTTTTGTGCCATACGATATGAACCTCTGTTTTCAATTTGTAATGCTATGTTATTAGCTACTAATTGTGCGTTCATATCTGGATTTCTGATTTCAATTATTGAAACTTGAATATCTTCACCAACTAATTTGTTGATTTCTTTTTTTAACTTTTCGATTTCTTCTCCGCCATGTCCTATAACAACACCCGGCTTTGCAGTACTAATCTTAATTTCAGTCTTCTTATTATTTCTCTCAATAATTACTGATGCAACTGCTGCATTCTTTAATTTTTCAGATAAATATTTACGAATCTTTATATCATTTTCTAATAATGCAGAGAAATCTTTACTTGGTGCATACCATTTAGCAGTCCAATCCTTGTTTATCCCAAGTCTTAGTCCTGCAGGATTAACTTTCTGTCCCATAGTTTTTCCTCCTTCAATTATCTTTCTGCTACGATCACAGTAATATGACTTGTACGATGATCATTCTTAGCAATTCTACCTCTTGAATCAGGTACTGATCTTTTTAATACAGGACCATCATTAACATAAGCTTCTTTAATATATAGCTTAGTTTTATCAAGGCTATGATTATTTTCAGCATTTGCTACTGCTGATATTAAAACTTTTTTGATAACACGAGCTGCTTTATTATTTAAATTATTTATAATATTTAAAGCATCCCCAACGCTTTTTCCGTTTATTAACCTCATAACTAAACGAGATTTTAAAGCGGAAATACGAACTGTTTTTGCAATTGCTTTCGCTTCCATATTAGTTCTCCCTTCTAGTTACTACTTTTTCTTCTTGCTATCGCCGTGACCACCAAATTTACGAGTAATGGAAAATTCTCCAAGCTTATGACCAACCATATCCTCAGTTACATAAACAGGAATAAATTCTTTTCCATTGTGAACTGCAAAAGTGTGACCTATAAAATCAGGAAAAATTGTTGAACGGCGTGACCAAGTTTTAATTACTTCTTTTTTTTCTATTTCATTTAACTTTTGAACCTTATTCAATAATCTTTCAAATACGTAAGGTCCTTTTTTTATACTTCTTGCCATTTAATATCATCCTTTCCTATTTTTTATTACGACGACTAACAATAAACTTCGTTGAAGCTTTCTTATTATCGCGTGTCTTTTTACCAAGTGCTGGTTTACCCCAAGGAGTCATTGGTTGTTTACGTCCAATTGGAGTTCTACCTTCACCACCACCATGTGGGTGATCGTTAGGGTTCATAACAGAACCACGAACCGTTGGTCTAATACCCATGTGACGAGTACGTCCAGCTTTACCTAAGTTAACAAGGCTATAATCACCATTACCAACTTCACCAATTGTAGCCATACACGTGCCAAGAATTTTTCTTGTTTCACCACTTCTTAGTCTAATTAATACATATTTTTCTTCTCTTCCAAGAATTTGAGCACTAGCTCCAGCACTACGTGCTATTTGAGCTCCTTTTCCTGGCCTCATTTCAATATTATGAATAATGGTACCTACTGGAATATTCATAATTGGCATTGCGTTTCCAACTTTAACGTCCACGTTTTCTCCACTTACAATAATAGTTCCTACCTTTATTCCTTCTGGTGCAATAATATACCTTTTTTCACCATCTAAATAGGTAATTAAAGCTATGTTTGCGCTTCTATTTGGGTCGTATTCAATCGCTGCTACTTTTCCAGTAACATCAAATTTATCTCTTTTAAAATCTATTACACGGTATTTACGCTTTTCTCCACCACCACGGTGTCTTACGGTAATACGGCCTAGATTATTACGACCATTAGTTTTGCTTTTCTTAACCACTAAGCTTTTTTCTGGAGTGTTTTTAGTTATTTCTTCGTTAACCAAAGTACTCATTTGTCTTCTAGCATTTGTAGTTGGTTTAAACTTTTTAATTGCCATACTTTTTCCTCCTTATTAGCTTAAGTCTAATTTACTACCTTCAGCAAGAGTAACAATTGCTTTTTTATAAGCTTTAGTTGCTCCCTCGTAGCGACCCACTCTTTTTTTCTTTGCTCTAACGTTAATAGTGTTAACGTTTGTAACTTTAACGTTGAAAATCTTTTCAACTGCTTGTTTTATTTGAACTTTATTGGCATCATTGGCAACTTTAAGTACCACTTTCTTACCGTCAGCAGAAATTGATGCTGATTTTTCAGTAACAATCGGTGCCTTAATTACATCAATATATGAATTCATTATTTTAGCACCTCCTCAACGTATTTTACGGCATCTTCGGTCATAACCAAATTGTTATAGCATAAAACGTCATAAGTATTTAATTCGTTTGCTAAAACTAATTTAAGGTAAGAAATGTTTCTACTTGCTAAAATTAAGTTATCCGTTAACTCTGTAGTTACAAGTAACGTTTTTCCAGTAAGCTTTAAAGTTTCTATTAGTTTTAACATATCTTTAGTTTTGTTAGAATCTAAGTTTAGATTCTCAACAACCATTACTTCTTTATCGTTAATTTTATGAGTTAACGCTGATTTTAAAGCTAAACGGCGTTCCTTCCTATTCATCTTCTTATCGTAGCTTCTTGGTGTTGGACCAAATGATATTCCACCGCCAACCCAGTGAGGAGCACGAATTGAACCTTGACGGGCATTACCTGTACCCTTTTGTCTCCAAGGCTTTCTTCCTCCACCTGATACTTCACTACGGTTTTTAGTACTATGTGTTCCTTGTCTTGCTGCTGCGGTAGCTAAAACTACTGCTTCATATATAGTTTGATCGTTTGGTTCAATAGCCCAAATGCTATCGTCTAATTTAATGTCTTTAATTTTTTCACCTTTTATATCTAAAAGTGCTGTTTTTGGCATTTTAGTTCCTCCTTTCATCACAAGTAAAATTTTTATTTTTCATAGTTAAGTTCCTATTCAGTAACTTCTTGTGACGTTTTGTTTTCAACAATCTTTTGTTCTTCAGCCACCGTCTCTTTAGCAGCATAACTTATTAAGTCGTGCTTTTCCTTTTTAACGTCTGGCTTTTTAACAGCTGATTTGATGATAACTAAAGACTTTTTAGGACCTGGAACGTTTCCTTTGACTAAAATTACGTTTTCCTCAGGTATAACACTAACAATTTCTAAGTTTTGCATAGTTATTGCTTCGTTACCCATATGACCTGGTAATTTCTTTCCTTTGAATACACGCATTGGTCTCATTGTTCCTAGTGAACCAACACCTCGATGATATTGTGAACCGTGTCCCATAGGACCTCTTGATTGATGGTAACGTTTAATTACTCCTTGGAAACCTTTACCTTTTGAGATTCCACTGACATCAACCATTTCTCCTTCAGCAAAAATTTCTACGTTAATTTCTTGCCCAAGTTGATACTTGCTAACATCTACACCGCGAATCTCTTTTAAGAAGCGCTTAGGGGCAGTATTAGCTTTACTGATATGACCTTGTTCTGCCTTATTACTTAGTTTTTCTCTTTTAGTTTCAAAACCAAGTTGAATAGCATCATAACCATCGGTTTGTGTTGTCTTGATTTGTATAACAACATTTGGTTCAACTTCAACTACAGTAACAGGAATAAGTTTTCCGTTTTTTTCGAAAACTTGTGTCATACCTAGTTTACGACCTAAGATTCCTTTTTTTTCCATAATTTCCTCCTAATTATTTTATTTCGATTTCAACACCGCTTGGTAAATCTAAATGCTGTAAAGCATCAATTGTTTCTTTACTTGGTGATGTGATATCAATTAACCTTTTATGTGTACGCATTTCGAATTGTTCGCGTGAATCTTTGTATTTATGAACCGCTCTTAGAATTGTATACTTTTGGATTTCTGTTGGTAATGGTACTGGACCACTAACATCTCCTCCAGTTCTCTTAACTGTTTCAACAATTTTACTTGCTGCTAAATCTAAAGAACGATGATCATATGCTTTTAATCTAATTCGAATTTTATTTGACATACTTTTGTATCCTCCCTTCGTCTATATCTGGTATAGACTAGCTCCATGCAAATTACCTGATTTCTCGTTTAAGTATAAAAACAACTTAACCGGGTGTATCAGCAACCTCGCACATCTATGCATCTACACGCAGTTACCATTATATCAGAAGTTTACGTATAAAACAAGGGAAAAATGACTACTTTTTCGTTTTTTTAAGCAAAAAGAAAGAAACAAATATTTGTTTCCGATATTTACATGTTTTTTAATATATTAGTCAATAAGTGCTCTACCTGTCATTTCGTTTGGAATTTCTAAGCCAGATGCTTTCAATATAGTAGGAGTAATATCCGACAATTTACCAGTAGATAAACTATACTTAGTATTACAAAAGATAAACGGCACTAAATTAGTTGTATGCTTTTTATTTGGTTCTCCAGTTTTTAAATTAATCATTTCTTCAGCGTTACCATGATCAGCCGTTATAAATAGATTAA
The DNA here is from genome assembly GCA_036660495.1 of Bacilli bacterium. GTDB lineage: Bacteria > Bacillota_I > Bacilli_A > RF39 > UBA660 > JAVXAN01. The sequence goes on from JAVXAN010000003.1 coordinate 23,279, forward strand.
CGTTTTCTAAGTTAACGTTACTGATTATCTTTCCAATAGCTTTATCAACAGCCTCTACCGCTTTAATGGTTTCACTAAGTTTGCCTGAATGACCTACCGCATCACAATTTGGATAGTTAACTAGAATAAAGTCATATTTATTAGTTGCGCTTGCGGCTAAAACCGCATTTGTTATTTTTTCTGATTGCATTTCTGGTATTTCATCATAAGTAAACACCTCAGGCCTTGGAAAAATAACAATTTCTTCTCCCGCCTTTACCACATCTTCACATCCGTCAAAAAAATATGTTACATGTTGTGATTTTTCAAATTCTGAAATTCTTATTTGCGTTTTACCACATTTAGATAAGTATTCACCAATAGTGTTTTCTATTTTACTATCTTGTGGAAAAGCTATCAAAACATTTTCATACGGGTTTTCTTCTAAATATGGCGTCATACATACAAAACAAGTTTTTATTTGACCCGTGCTTCTATTAAAATCATTAAATTCTTCATCATTAAACGCATGTAATAATTGAATCATTCGATCACTTCTAAAATTAAAAGATATAATGGAATCCTTAGCTGCTATGGTTGATATCGGCTTACCATTTTCTAATATAACCGTTGGTTTCATAAATTCATCAGTTAAATTTTCATAGTATTCTTTTTCAAAAGCTTCATTGATAGAATTAACTTTAATATCACTTATTCCTAAAACCATAGCATCATATGCCATCTTAGTTAATTCCCAATTACGGTCTCTATTCATTGCATAATACCTACCACCTATTGTAGCTATTTTCCCAATTCCTATGTTATTCATTTTATTTTGTATTTGATCTACGTACTTTTTAGCAACAAGAGGTTCAGTATCTCTGCCATCTAAAAATGCGTGCAAATAAACTCGAGTGAAGTTTCTTGCTTTGCATAAATCAAGAACCGCCATTAAATGATTAAGGTGACTATGTACCCCTCCATCTGAAATAAGTCCATATATATGGAGGTTTGAAGTATTCTTTTCGCAATTATCAATTGCACTATTTAGCGCCTTATTACTAAAAAAATTTCGGTTTTCAATTGAATTAGTTATTTTTAGTAAATCTTGATATATTAAACGCCCGGCTCCAATGTTCAAATGGCCAACCTCCGAATTTCCCATTTGTCCCTCCGGAAGTCCTACTAATAAGCCACTAGCTTCTAGCCTAGTATTAGGGTAAGTATTGAAAAGCATGTCTAAAGTGGGCGTATTTGCCGCCATTATTGCGTTACCTTCTTTATTATTACTAAGTCCATATCCATCCATTATTACTAAAATACTCTTTTTCATAAAACACCTACCTTAATAATATTTTACCACTTAAAATAAAAAAGCCAACAATTTATTTAAAACTGTTGACTTTTTATGTTAATCATTATCTTGTCCAAAAAACCTCAATAAGTTTAAAAACAAGTTAATAAAATCTAAGTATAGTTCTAATGCACCAAATATTGCTATCTTATTAATATCTTCCTTCGATGAACAAGAATTATATATTTTTTTTAATTTTTGCATATCCCAAGCCGTTAATCCAAGAAAAACCATAATTGACACAATTCCTACAACATAATTAATTGCTGTACTATTTAAGAACAAATTAACAAGTGATGTTATAATTATTGCTATTAATCCAAAAAACATCATTTTACCTAATGAAGTTAAATCTTGTTTTGTTATATAACCATATGCTGCTAAAGATCCAAACAATATCGCCGTTGCACCAAATACCAAAACAATACTTCCTAATTTATATACAATAAATATTGATGATAACGTCAACCCGTTTATTATTGCATATATAATAAACAAAGCTTTAGCGCCACTTGAATTTATTTTTTTTAAAAAAGCACTGAAAGCAATAACAGTAATAAGCTCAGCGATAATTATAAAATAAAAATTGCGAGAAACAAACGTTAACATTGATGGCGTTACTGAAGTATAATATGCCATTAATCCCGATACTATCATTCCAATAAACATCCACAAATAAACCTTTGAAAAAAACTTAATCATTTCATCTTTTTTTTGAACTATCATTTTATTCCTCCTAAAATAATTATATCATAATTGTTAAAAAAGAAACCTATTATCGGCTTCTTTGATGATTAAATTCTAATCTTAATTTATCTGAGACAGTTACTATAAATTCACTATTTGTTGGTTTTGCCCTATCATAATCAACACTATGCCCAAATATTTCTTCCATTAAATCTATATCGCCTCTATTCCAACTAACCTCAATTGCGTGTCTAATTGCTCTTTCTACTCTAGAAACTGTCGTATCATACCTAGTTGCAATTTCCGGATAAAGCTCTTTTGTTATAGCTCCTACTATATCAGGGTTTTCATACATCAATAAAACTCCTTCTCTTATATACTGATAACCTTTTATATGTGATGGCACGCCTAACCCGTGCAATAGTTTAGTAACCGAAATTTCCAAATTATTATGATATAAGTTTACTTTAGATCCTGACTCTTCAACATAATTAACAGCATCCATTATTTTAGCTTCTAAATCAAGCATATCAAAAGGTTTTAAAATAAAATGTTTTGGGTTATACTTTGACACTCTTTGAATCGTTTCATCAGCATTAAAAGAAGTCCCAATTACTACCGGTTTATTTATTGACCTTTTTTTCATTTGCTCAAGAACATATATCCCATCTTTTTTTGGCATTATCAAATCAAGTAATATAGCATCATAAGTTTCTGGCTCTTTTTCAATAATATCAAATGCTTCTTCTCCATTATATGCAACCTTTGTTACTCTAACTTTCTCATGATCTGAAAAATATTCTTTTAACATCTCAACTAAATTTTCATTGTCATCTACTACTAATAGCTTAATCATATCTTTATTGTTCATACTTTTTCCTCCCATTTCAACAACGTTGATAAACCAATTATATTCTCTTGTTTTTGATAAATTTATCAAAGATTGTCGAATAAAAAAAGAATGTATTTACTACACTCTTAATCTCAACAATTTCATACTTATTTATCACTTTCATCGTTTTGTTTAAATCCCGCTTTTGCTTTAACAAGCCTAGATCCACCAAGACCTTCGCCTTTACTTTGTAGCTCTATATTTACGCTAGTTAAATCTTTTTTATCATCTAATAAAAGTTCACTTTCTTTTTCAATAAATAAATCTTGAAACAAATCATCAATCGCATTATTAATAACAATATCCTTGTTTTTGCTTTTTTCTTTATCTAAAACAGTTTTAAAATTACTCTTAATTATTAAGATTTCACCTTTTATTCTTAATGTCATTAACGTTATTTTAATATTTGTTAAAGATCCAATTAAATTTTTTCGATTAATTTGTGATAAATCACTTCTAAGCTGAATAACGGTTTCCATACAACCCCTTCTTTCGTGCACTACACCATTAGAATAACATAAGTATACTCGTAAACAAAAGAATAAAATGTAAAATTTTATTCTCTTTACGCTAAATTATACACTTTTAACGCTTTCAATAATACTTTTAAACTCATCATAATTAGTCGATGATTTTCCAAGCATTAATCCGTCACAGCCTTTAATTATTTCTAAAGCATTATAGCAATTAACACTTCCACCATAAATAACCTTATAATTACTTATGTTAAGTTGTTGCATAACTTTTTTTATATAAATAGTAGCATCTTCTATTTCTTTAGCACTTAATACTTCTCCACTTCCAACTGACCACTCTGGTTCATATGCAATAATTATCTGCTGTGAGTTGCTTAATATCACGTCTTTTAAATAAGTGATTAACTGCTTTTTTAAAACCACGCTAGTTCGATGCATCTGATTATCACATTTTGTTTCCCCAATGCATACTATCGGGGTCATACAGTTTCTTAACACTTGTTTTATCTTCATATTAACAAAGGAAGCCTGTTCATATCCTTCTCTTTCCATATGCACACATATAACATACCTTATTCCAATTAAGCTAAGGTGATATGCTGATACTTCACCAGTATGATTTCCTTCTGTTTCTGTTGAACAGTCTTGTGCACCTAAAGAATAATTCTCAAAATTTCTTAAGTTAAGAAAATTAGGGCAAACAATTAAATCAATATTATTAAAATTTATATTCTTAATTTGTCTTTCAAAAGCAACAGATTCATCTTGTGATAAAAACATCTTATGATTTGCTATTATTATTTTCTTCATCTTCTATCTCCCTTTTTCCTAACACTCTTTTTATATTATGAGCAAAAGAATGAAAGACGTTAGTATCTTTGTTTAAAACTTTTTTATAAACTTCTAAAACCCGCTCAGCATATATTTGTGAACTATAGCAATTAGCTGTAATTCTAGCTTGTTTTGCAATTTTTTTTCTAAATTCTGCATCTTTAGATAGTTTAATCAATAACGTTTGGTACTCCTCCTCTGTTTCAAAAAACAATCCGTCTTGCTCATTTGTTATTACAAGTTCAAAACTTTCATCTTTTATCGCAACAACCGGTTTAGTTGCCGCCATAGCTTCAATTACCGTTAAACCTTGCGTTTCAGTAGTAGATGAGGTTACAAAAACATCTGCTAATTGATAATACTTTGGTACATCATCCCAGGCTACTTTGCCTGTAAAAACAACACTTTTATTTAGCTTTTTAATATTTACTAATTCAATTAAATCTTTCATCCCTGGCCCGTCTCCTACAATTATCATTTTAGCTTTAGGAACCTTTTTTATTATTTCAGATAAATTATTAATTAAAAACTCAATATTTTTTTCTTTAGCAATTCTTCCAACATATAAAATGGTAAAATCATTTTTTTGAATATTTAACTCTGTTTTTAATTCTATCATTTCTTTTTTATCAATATTTTCCTTATAAAACCTAGTAACATCTATTCCAGTTGGAATAATATGAACATCTCTTTTAACTTTGTATTTTTCTTTAAATAAATCATAAGTTTTCTTGGTTGGAACAATCAATTCTTGTACGGTTTTATCACATAAAAACAAAGTTAAATATTCAACTAGTTTTTTAGATGCACCAGAAAAATACCCCTTAGTTATATAATATACATATTCTTCATACATTGTGTGATAAGTATGAACTAAAGGGATGTTATATTGCTTTGCTATTAGCCTTGCAAACGTACCAATACTAAATTCTGTATGAGTATGAATAACATCTAAATTCCAACTTTTAATAATTGACGTAGCCTTTATTGGATATAAACCTGATAGTCTAAAATCCATTATTCCAATTGGTACTCCCGGTATTCGTAAAATGTTTTCCTCTTCTTTATACGAGAATTCTTCACTGTTTACTGTTACAACATAAACTTTATGACCTAGCTTTTCCAAGCCTTGTTTTAACATTAAAACACTAGTTGAAACTCCATTTATATATGGTGGATATGTATCTGTAAATAATCCTATTCTCATGTTATTCCTTCTTTCCTTTATAAAATATTAAAAGTAATCCACCAATTATTAATCCTAATAAATACGTTACAAATCTCCATAACAACATTCCACTAGATAATAATGCTCCTGAAACAAAACATCCAAAGAATTGTAAAAAGCCGTATTCTATTCCACCAGTTGCTCCAGGAATTGGAATAAAATTCCCTATTAGCATAACAAACGATGTTGCTACTAACGTTTCTACTAAATTAACCGATGAAGTTCCTAAACTTATAAATATAATCATTGGGATACTATATAATAACGTTAAAGAAATAAGTTGATACATAGTCCCCTTAATAAGCTTGTTTTTATTGCTTTGCAATTGCTTTCCTGTTTTATAAAAACCTTCAATACTATCTTTAATTGATTCTTTAGTTGTTTTTAATTTTTTTATTATTATAAATTTATATGCAAAATCAATTATTTTATTAAAAATCGTTATTCCTGTTTTTTTCGAAGTCATAAAAATGATTAAAATTAATAGAACAATTATGTTTATAACAAAACCTATAAATATTAAACTTCCAACAAGACCGCTTGATGATATTAAATTATATTTTACATTAATTATAATTGAAATTATTCCCATTATTATAAGAGCGAACTGAAAAGCAATAAAATCCTTTATCATAGCATTAGTTGAATCAACAATTCTTAGTCCATCCTTTTTTAATAAATATATTTGGAATGGTTGTCCGCCTGTTTGAAAAGGGGTAATTCCATTTAAAAATTGAGCTATAATGGTTAAATTAAAAGCTTTTTTTATTGAATAGTCATTATTATACTCTCTAATAAAAGTGTTTAACGACATTGATTTAAATAATAATGATAATATTAAGGCAACTATCGATATTAAAAATATTAGTGGGTTCGTACTCAAAATTTTATCGCAGATAATTTGAAAGTTATCTTTAAGCGTTAAATATAGTACTAAAGCAATTGTTATTGCTAAAACAATGATATTCCTTTTATTTTTCATACAACACCCTATTTATTATTTATTACCGCTATTGCTGGTAACGTTCTACCTTCTATATATTCTAAAGATGCTCCACCACCAGTTGATATGTGAAAAAACTTATCTTTATAGCCAAACTTTATTACTGCTCCTGCTAAGTCTCCTCCACCAATTATTACTTTAGCTTTGCTTTTATATAACATACTGCATAATTCTTTAGTTCCACGTTCAAAATTTTTAAATTCGCATACTCCTACTGGTCCGTTCCAAAAAACTAGTTTTGAATTTTTAATATATGATTCAAATAATTTAATCGTGTTATTACCAATATCTAAAATCATTGAATTATTTGGTACTTCCTCAACTAAACAGTACTTAGCTTCTTCCTTATTATTAAAACTTGATGAAACTAAAGCATCTACTGGTAACACTATCTTCTTTGGATATTTTTTTAGCAAGTTTTGACAATATGAGATACTTGATATATCACACACAGAATTTTTAATATCATAGTCTTTAGCAGCTAAAAACGTGTTAGCAATTCCTCCTGCTACTAATAAATAATCAACTTTATTTATTAAATTATCAATAACCTTTATTTTATCAGAAACTTTTGAACCACCCATTATTACTACGTATGGATGCATCTTAACCTTTAAAACCTCATTAAGAGCTTCCATTTCTTTTTCAACAAGAAATCCAATTCCAGATGGAATGTTGCTAGCAATGCCTACGTTCGACGCATGGCTACGGTGTGCCGTGCCAAAAGCATCATTAATAAAAACGTCTCCTAAACTAGCCCAATATTTACCCAACTGTTGATCATTACCACTTTCTTTATTTCCATCAACATCCTCAAATCTAGTGTTTTCAATTAAAATAATTTCACCCGGTTCTAATAAACGAATGTTTTCTTCGAGAACCGTTCCACGTGTATCATTAATAAACTTAACTGGTTTTTCTAATAACTTGCTTAGTCTATCAGCAACAACTAATAATGAACCGTTTTTTTTATCATCATTACATTTTATCTTACCTAAGTGTGATAATAAAATTATCTTTGCTTTTTTACTAACAGCATATCTAATTGTTGGCAAACTTTCTATTATACGGTTATCATCAGTTATTTTACCATTAGACATTGGTAAGTTAAAATCACATCTAATAATAATAACTTTATTTTTTATATCAAAATCTCTAATTGTCTTTTTCATCATTAGCCTCCTTTTATTATTATAACATGATATCAAAAATAGGAAAACATAATTTCCTATTTTACATTAACAACTATCGTTGCCGTTTTACCGTCCGCAGCTGAAGCGGTAATCACCGCTTTACCCCTTGCCCTTGCTGTAATAGTACCATTTGATACTGATGCCACTGCTTCGTTTGAACTACCCCATGATATTGATTTGTTAGTGGCATTTGATGGGGTTATCGATGCAAATATAACTTTTGTATTACCAACTTCAAGCTCAACTGAATTAGGGGTTAAAGTGAATCCAGTTACTGGTATATAGGTTGATTTTACTATTACCGTTCTTCTAGCACTAGTTTGATTTTGCCATGCATCTTTGACAGTATAAGTAACATAATAAGTTCCAGCTACTGCAGTGTTTACTGAACTATTAACTGACACACTTGAATTTATATTTTTACCCGTTACGTCAGTAGCTGAAAATCCTCCATCAAAATAAGATTGACCAACATTTAAAATCGTAGGATTATCTCCTAAAATTGTTATCCTTGGTGGGGTTGTTACTTTAGTTGTTGTAGTTACCGTTATTTTTCTTGTTGTAGTTCTAGTTGGTTGATTAGTCCTTGTTGTTATTGGTCTATTAGTTATACCAGTTGTTGTAACAATAACTGGTATAGTAGTTACACCAGGAAGAACTATTACCTTTCTTTTTACCCTGGCTTTATTACCTGCTTTATCAGAAACTCGATATACGATTTCATACATTCCAGAAGTTAAAGTGTCAACTTTTCCTTCCGTAATTATTTTTGACGTTATATTTCCATCCTTGTTATCAATTGCAACAGCACCCTGATCTTTATATTCTGAGGCAAAAGCTACGTTCATTTCTGTTAACCCGTTAATAGTAATAACTGGGGCAACCTTATCTTTTGCCGACGTAACTTTATGAGTAGTTACTTTATTATCATTACTAATATAACCTGGGGTTTTATAATTTTTTCCACAATTTAAATATGCAGTATAATTTTCCTTTTCTAACTTTTGGGCAATAACGTATCCAGCGCAAATTTTGGTTACTTTACTTTCAACAATACCTCCACCATTTTTTTCTAATAATGACGATAACTTAATGGTAACTTGTTCTGTAGTTAAAGTTATGTTGTTTTGAGATAAATATATATAACTTTCTTCAACCATTCTGTTTTCAAGATTTTTAAAATCAGCTGCCGTGTATTTTGGCTTGCTATTTTGTACGCTTTTAATAATAATCATTATAATAACAATTAATATTAAAACAACTAAAATGGTAAGGATAAGCATACCTCTAGTTATTTGAAACTTTTTCTTTTCTTCCATTTTTATCACCCCAAATTTTACATTTATATTATAACATATTTTAATAATATTTTAAAATATAAAAACAGCGCTAATTTTAGCGCTGAAATATTCTACTTCAAATTTGAAAAATATTTAGCTGTTCTTACCATTTGAGCACTATACCCCATTTCGTTATCGTACCATGCTATTATTTTAACAAGCTGCTTACCATTAACTTCTATAACATTAGTAGAAAGTCCGTCTACTAGTGCACCAAGGGTTGATCCGATTATATCACTTGAAACAATCGGATCTTCAGTATACGCAATTGTCTCTGAAACATTTTCCTTAAACATATTATTAATATCTGACTTTGATACTTTTTTCTTTAGTTCAATAACTAGGTCAATTACAGATCCCGTAGTAACTGGAACCCTCATTGCATTACCCTCTAACTTTCCTTTTAACTCAGGAATAACCAGCCCAATAGCACTTGCTGCTCCTGTTGTAGCTGGAACAATGTTTGCTGATGCTGCTCTTCCTCTTCTTGAAAGATAACCCTTTTTATGCGCTACATCTAAAGTTGACTGATCATTTGTATAAGCATGGATAGTTGTCATGTAACCTTTTTCAACGCCAAAGTTTTTACATAGTAAATCCATAACTGGAGCCAAACAATTAGTTGTACAACTTGCAGCACTAATTACTTTTTCTTCACCGGTTAAAACGTTATTATTAACATTATACACAATTGTTTTTAAGTCTCCTTGTGCTGGAGCTGAAATTATTACTTTTTTAGCACCAGCTTTGACATGTGCTTCTGCTTTTTCTAAAGAAGTAAAAAAACCAGTACATTCAAAAACAATATCTATTTTTTCGCTTTTCCAAGGTAAGTTTATTGGGTCTAATTCCGAGTAAATTCTTATTTTTCGGCCACCAATAATAATATTTTCATCATCACTTGATATTTCATCTTTTCTATACACACGATGACTTGTATCATACTTTAACAAATAAGCTAATTGATCAGCATTAGTTAAATCATTTATTGCAATAACTTCAAAATTTGGATCTTCCTCCATAATTCTAAAAACCAATCTTCCTATTCTCCCAAAGCCATTAATTGCTACTCTTATTGCCATGTTATCATCTCCTATTTTTATTTTATCATTTATGTGTTTTATAAACAACTAACTATTAAAACAGCTACCACCAATAAACTCTCTAATAATCGAATCACTTGGGACACTGTCACTTGGAATTGCTAAGATACTTCTAAATAAATTTATTAATCTTATCGCTTCATCATAATTAGGATTATCTTCACTTACTGAAAACAAAAGTGGTTCAGCGTACGTTTTTAAAACTCCAAGTTCATATGCTAAAGATGTATTTAAAATTTCATTAGCATCATTCTCATATGGTAAAACGTATTTTTCCTCAGCTTCCCTAACATCCTTCCATACTCCAAGAGTTCTAGTAGCTGAAGATCCTCTTACCATGTTATCCCTAACCATTCTTCTTATAAGCCTATTATCAGTAGATCTTATTCGGTTATGGTTATCGATATTTAAAGCTGTTAACGGACATAAGTATAATTTAAATTTAGCACTTTCATTAATTGAACTTGTTAATTCTTTATTAAAAGCATGAATTCCCTCAATTATTAACACATCATTTTCCCCAAGCTTTGTTTTCTCACCACTATATTTTTTTTCACCCTTAACAAAATCATACTTTGGTAATTCTACTTCTTTTCCATCTAATAAGTCTTTTATATTTTCATTAAATAACTTTGTATCAATGGCTTCTATTTTTTCATATTCAGGGTTCCCATTTTTATCTAGTACTCGATCTTTTATATTAACATAAAAATCATCAACTGAAATTACAAAAGGATTAATTCCCTTGCTTTTCAAAAATAAGTTAAGTTTTTTAGACGTTGTAGTTTTTCCGGATGAAGAAGGACCAGTAACTAAAATCATTCTTATGTTTTTATTTTTACTAATATTATCTGCTATTTGAAAAATCCGATTATCTTGAATTGATTCACTAATTCGAATTATATCACCATAGTTTCCATTAGAAATAAGTTTGTTTAAGTCCGTTGAATTATTTAAGTTTAAATCATTTTGATATTTACAACTTCTTAATATTTCATGAATTAACTTATCTGATTTTTCATATTTTAATTCCATTTCAATATCGTATAAATATGGATAAAGTAGCACTACATAGTTGTCTTTTAGATATTTAACATTATACTTATCAATAACTTTAGTATTATTTGGTAATGGTCCATAATAATAATCTAAAACGTTATCTAATTTATTTAAACTAATACTAGAATTACTAATATACCTAAGCGCTGATGCTTTATCAAACTGATTTATTTTTTCATAATAATCAATGGCATCAAGTCTTGACACGTTTATCTTATCAATTGGCATAGCATTAGATACCAAATCTCGCATTCGCATTTTTATTTTTTCAACTGTTACTTCTGAAATCGGATTATTTGATAGTATTTCACAAAAAATTCCTTTTCCTAAAGTATAGGATATTTTAACGTCACAATTTAAAAGATCTCGTACTGATTTTGAAAATAAAAAACTTAATCCTCTTTCATAAGCCATATTTCCTGCCGGTGAAGATACGTCAAAAAAATCAACTTGGCAGTCTTTTGTTACTTTAGCTGATAAATCTAACAAATGATTATTTATACTGCCTACAATAATATCCCTTTTATAATCATCCTTTACTTTAAGAGATAACTGTTCTAATGTAACTGCTTGTTCAAAAAGAAACTCCTTATTATTACACCTAACTTTTATACTAGCCATATTATCACCCTTTATTCTAATATTATAATACCAAAATACGCAAAAAAAGTCACATGATTTTAATGATATTTACAAACGTACTATACATAATATTATTAGGGTGATAAATTTATGAATCTTATTCCAACAATTATTGAAAAAACTAACAGGGGAGAAAGAGCATATGACATATACTCAAGACTTTTAAAAGACCGAATTGTTTTTTTAAGCGGCGAAATTAATGATGAGACCGCTAATTGCATTATAAGTCAACTACTGTTTTTAGATTCAACTGGTAAAGATGATATTAGCCTATATATTAACAGTCCTGGTGGAAGCATAACTGACGGTATGGCTATATATGATACAATTAACTTTATTAAAAGTGACGTATCAACCATATGTGTTGGCATGGCAGCATCTATGGCATCAGTACTACTTGCAAGTGGTAAAATAGGAAAAAGATATGCTCTACCAAATAGTGAAGTTATGATTCATCAGCCATTGGGTGGTGTTACTGGTCAAGCAACAGAAATAAAAATTGTTGCTGATAGAATTTTATATTTAAGAAATAAATTAAATACCATATTATCTGAAAAAACCGGAAAAGATATTAATCTTATTGAAAAAGACACTGAAAGAGATCATTATTTAACTGCTGAAGAATCTTTATCATATGGACTAATTGATAAAATACTATAAAAAAGCAAAAACCACATAAAGTGATATTATGAAAGTAGACAAATTTAAAAAAGAAATGTCTGCTTTTTTAATGCAATAAAATAAAAGCGCTAGTAAATTCTTTTTATTCTTCACATCATATTTTCTTTACAATCTAGCTAATTAGATTATATAAAGTTTATTATTAAATGTTTTTTAACATTTGCTCATTTCTTT
>JAVXAN010000004.1:0-33617 GCA_036660495.1 Bacilli bacterium
AGCTTATTATTTCACAAAAGAAATAAGTAATTAACATAATACTTAAAGTTATAGGCATCTGTTCACCAATTAAGTGATACACTGGTAAATACATTGCTAGAAACATTGGAATACTAAGTATTGCTACGGTAAAGTTAGCAAAACAAGCATTATTTCCAACAACTTTTTTTCTGGTGAATAAAAAGTGTTCAATTACGCCAACTATCATTAACGCACCAAATAATATTTTCATGTGTTCCCAAATGCTCTCGTTTACTGGGAAAAAGATTGAACTTATAAAACACGGGAATTTATCATAAATAAAGTGGAGTGGAAAAGATAATAAAAACGCTAGAACAACCGAACCGATTTTGAGTTTTTTTAAATTCATAAAGCCTCCCTTATATAATTATTATAGCAAGTTATTATTATATTTATTCGTTTTCATTGTTGACTTTAATAATCATAAATTATACAATGTTTTTGAAAAGAAAAGGTGTTTTAATGGAAGCTTGTAAAGAAATAGAAAGAAGTATTATTACTAAGTTTAGAAAAGAAATTTGGAGAATGTTTATTAGGGCTGTTAAAGAATACAAACTTATTGAAGAAAATGATCAATTAGCAGTCTGTATTTCTGGTGGTAAAGATTCTTTTTTGTTAGCAAAATGTATAGAAGAATTTCAAAAACACCAAAGCGTAAAAATTTCTGTAAAATATATTGTTATGGATCCTGGTTACAGTAAGAAAAATAAAATGTTAATATTAGAAAATGCTAAAAAATTAAATATTAACATAGATGTTTTTGAAAGTGATATTTTTGATTCAGTAGCTAATATGAAAGAAAAATCAGCATGTTATTTATGCGCTAGGATGAGAAGAGGTGCTTTATACTCTTATGCTAAAAAACTAGGATGTAATAAGATAGTGCTAGGTCATCATTATGATGATGTGATTGAAACAATTTTACTTAGCATGTTTTATGGAGGAGAAATCAAAACCATGATGCCTAAGCTTCACAGTGAAAATTTCAATGGAATACAATTAATTAGGCCATTATATTTAATAAGAGAAAAAGATATTAAAGCTTGGGCAAAATATAATCACCTAAACTTTTTGAATTGTGCGTGTAGGTTTACTGAAACGAATAATGAAGGCCACAGTGAAAATTCGAAAAGACTTGAAATAAAAAAATTAATAGAAAGTTTAAATAAAAAAAGCATTTATATTGAAGGAAATATTTTTAAAAGTGTTTCAAATGTTAATTTAGATACCTTAATTGAATATAAAAAGGCTGGTATAAGACATAATTTTTTAGATGAATATGAGGATAAAGATGAAAATAAGTAAAATAGAAGTTGGCCCTTTATTAGAAAATTGTTACGTACTAGAAAAAAACAACGAGATAATCATAATTGATCCAGGTGATGAATATACTAAAATTCAAGAAAAAGTAAATAAAAAGCAGGTGGTTGCAGTACTTATAACCCATTATCATTTTGATCATGTTGGTGCATTAGATAGCATTATTGAAAACCATTGTCATAATGTGATGGATTTTAATTGTAAAGCTGGGGTTTATAAGATTGGTAGTTTTGAATTCGAGTTAATTAATACTCCTGGGCATAAGGAAGATGCTGTTAGTTTTTATTTTAAAAATAATGAAGTTATGTTTGTTGGAGATTTTATTTTTAAAGGTACGATTGGAAGGTATGATCTATCAGGTGGAAATTATAAAGAAATGATAGAAAGTTTGTTAAAAATAAAAAAATACGATCCAAATACATTAATTTATCCAGGCCATGGAAGTAGTACTACTTTGTTTGATGAATTTAAAACAAATCCTTATTTTTTATCATTAGAAGAAGCCTAGTGCTTTTTTTTGCTTTTTGTAGTATTATATTTGAAAGTGGGTGATTTGATGATTAAAACTTATTTAGAATTATTATCAAAAATACGTGAAAAGTTGAATTTCAGCAATGAAGATATAGCACTTTTAGATAAAGCTTACTTAACCGCAGAAAGACTTCATTCTGGAATGAAAAGAAGAAGTGGTGATAATTATATTGTTCATCCTCTTAATGTTGCTTTTATATTAGTTAATATTGGAGCAGACGTTAATAGTATTTGTGCAGCTTTACTTCATGATACAGTAGAAGATACTAACTATACGGTAGAAGAAATAAAGATAGATTTTAATGATGCTATTGCGACTTTAGTAAACGGTCTTACAAAGCTAACAAAACTAGATTTTGAAAGCAGAGAAGAAAGTGATGCTGCTAATATAAAAAGAAACCTATTAAGCATAACAAAGGATATAAGAATTATATATATAAAACTAGCTGATCGTCTTCATAACATGCAAACCCTTGACTTTATGCCCGATAGTAGAAAAAAGGCTATTGCTTTTGAAACAGAAAATATATATATTCCCCTTGCAAGACACTTGGGTTTGTACCAAATAAAGGATAATCTTCAAGATTTATGTTTATTTTATTTAAATAATTCTGAGTATAGAAGGGCGTGTGCAATTAGAAAAACGGTTGAAGAAAAATATAATAATGATATTAAGTTAATGCTTATTGATTTAAAAAAACTGTTTGTACTTCAAAGTATCCCAATCGTTTTAAAAGAAACAATTAAAAATCCTTATGGAATATATGAAGAAATTCAAAACGGAAAAAAAATCGAAGAAATTCAAAATTTAATTGCATTAAAGGCAATGGTTAATCAATTAATGGATTGTTATGTTGCTTTGGGAATAATTCATACAAATTATTTTCCGGTACCAAATACGTTTACTGATTATATTGCAGCACCTAAATATAATGGGTATAGGTCAATTAATACGTCGGTTTTAACACCCGGTGGGAAGATGATTCAGTTTAGAATAAGAACTAATGAAATGGATCGTAATAACGCTTTAGGAATAGCATCGAAATGGGATGAAAGTATGCAAGCTAAAGTTAACAGTTTCAATGTTTTTTCTACTCTTTTGGAATTAAATAATACAGAAGTTTCAAATAAGTCCTTTGTTATGGAAGCTAAAGAAGAAGTTCTTCAAAAAACCATTACAGTTAAAACCCCTAAGGGAAAAAGCATTCAGTTAAAAGAAGGATCAACCATTCTTGATTTTGCTTATTCTCTTCACACACAAATAGGAATTCACGCAAGTCATGGCACTATAAATGGTATTTATAATGATTTAGGAACCGTTTTAAAAGATGGAGATATTGTTTATGTAATAACGGATGATTTATTATGTCCAAACGTTGCTCAGGTAAATGATGTTAGTACTATTTTAGCAAAAAGAAAAATAAGAGAATATTGTAGGAAGAAAAAAGATAATGAATAAAAAAAGAAAATATTATGAAACAGTAATTTTATTAACGCTATTTATAATCTTAACGGTTTTAGTAGTAAAAGGATCAACTTTAATGTTTGATGAAAAAATATTTAATGGTTTAATGATCATAAGAACAAGTGCAGTAACCTTTATTATGCGCATAATTACTGAGCTTGCCTCAATAATTGGAATCGCCATAATGTTAGGAATAACTTTAATTTACTTTATTAAAAAGAAAAAAATTAGTGATTTTAAGTTTATTATTATAAATGTTTTATCTGGAGTATTTATTATGAAGGGATTAAAAGAAATTATTCAAAGGTCACGTCCAGTTTGGAAATGGATAACTGAAGATGGTTTTAGTTATCCTAGTGGTCATACGATATGCGCAATGCTTTTTTATGGCACCTTAATAATATTAGTAAACAAGAACATTAATACTAAGTATAAAAACCTAATAATTTTAGGCCTTGTTTCAATGATTATTCTTACTGGGATAAGTCGTATATATTTTGGGGTACACTATGCAACAGATGTTATTTCAAGCATTATTTTAGGCTTGGTAATTCTTCTAATATCAAAAGAGTTTATTTATAAGGAAGGTAAAGATGAAAATAAAAGTAAATAGTAACTTTAGTCTTATTGAAACAGTTACTTGTGGTCAAATATTTAGATTTTTTCTTCAAGAAGATGGTAGTTATGATATTATTCTAAAAGATAGAATAATAAATGTAAGCCAAAAAGGTAATTATTTAACTGTTTTTTCAAATAACAATAAAGATTTATTAACTAATGTTACTAATTATTTTGATTTAAATAATGATTATGATTATATTGATAATTTTCTTATTAAATCGGATAAAAAAATAGAAGATGCAGTAATAAAATCTAGAGGTATGAACTTGATTAATCAAGATCCTTTTGAGGTTTGTATTTCGTACATTGTTTCAGCTAATAATAGTGTTTTATCAATTTCAAAATCAATAAACGAAATAGCAAGAAGATGGGGTGAAAAAGTTTTGTTTGATGATAAAACATACTATTTATTTCCTGAGTATTGTGCTTTAAAAGACGTATCTATTCAAGAATATAAGGAATGTAAAGTTGGTTTTAGAGATAAGTATATATATAATTTTGTGAAAAGAGTTAATGATAATCAGTCGTATTTACAAAGTATATACTCTTTAAGTACTGATGAAGCATTATTATCACTTATGCAAAGCCCGGGTATTGGTCCAAAGGTGGCTTCATGTATTCTTCTTTTTGCATACCAAAAATATGATGTTTTTCCGGTTGATACTTGGGTAAAAAAGATTTTTAAAAACATTTATGGCATTGAAAATGAGTCTAACATTAGAGCTTTTGCTAAAAAGACTTATGGAAAATATTCGGGTGTTGCTATTCAATATCTATTTCATACTAGTCGCAATAAATAAAACGTGGTATAATATTTGCATAAGGTAGACGAGGTGTAAAATGACAAAGAAAAAAGTGTCTAGTAGTTCTAAGAAAAAAGGGAAAATTCCAGTAGAAATTTTTGGAATAATATATATTGTTCTTACGGTTTTAGGCCTTTTAAGATCTGGGTTCGTAGGAAAAATGGTAAGTAATTTTTCAATATTTCTATTTGGTACTTATTATAATTGGGGATTAGTGTTTTTCTTGGCAGTTGGGGGTTATGTTTTGTTTTTCAGAGAAAAGCCTAAGTTGTTAAGTAAAAAATTAATTGGTTTTTACTTAATTGCTATAGCATTTTTATCAATGGCTCATGTTAAATATATAATGTATGATGCTAATGTCGGTGTAGAGGTGTTTCAAACCACTTTGGATAATATTGTTGCAAGTTTTAACAATCTTGAACAAAACGCTGGTGGTGGAATTATTGGAGCCTCAATATCATATCTATCAGTTTTATTATTTGATATATTAGGATCAAAGATAATTAATTGGGTGTTGATATTATTTGGCTCAATGCTTATATTTGATTTTTCTCCAGCTAATATTTTAAAAAAGATTTTCTCATATGTTTCTTCAAAAAAATGGAAAAAGAAGGTTGGAATTCAATCTGATGAATCAGAAGATGAAGAAGAAATAGTAAGTGATGGTAAAATAATTATTTCTAGTGTAAATGATTTAACGCATGTTAGTGCCGAAGAGACTCAG
Organism: Bacilli bacterium; assembly: GCA_036660495.1. Classification (GTDB taxonomy): domain Bacteria; phylum Bacillota_I; class Bacilli_A; order RF39; family UBA660; genus JAVXAN01. The sequence goes on from JAVXAN010000004.1 coordinate 5,486, forward strand.
GAGGTAGAAGAAAATGGCCTTGCAAAGGGTGAATATAAGTTACCACCAATATCACTGCTTGATTTACCTAAAAAAGTTAATACTAAAGCAAATCAGGAAAACATCTCGTTAAACATAGCTTTATTAGAGCAAGTGCTAAATGATTTTGATATTAATGGTAAGGTTGTCCAGGCACATGTAGGTCCAACGGTGACTCAGTATGAGCTTGAAATAAAGTCTGGTACTAAGGTTAATAAAATTTTGAGTTTAAATAAAGAAATCTCTTTAGCACTTGCTGCTAAAGACATCAGAATTCAAGCGCCTATTCCAGGGAAAAGTACGATAGGAATTGATATTCCAAATAAAATCCCATCACCAGTATCTTTAAGAGAAGTATTACAGGCAATACCTAAAGAACTAAATTATAGTAAATTACTTGGAGTTTTAGGTAAGGATATTATGGGAATACCTAACTGGATGGAAGTAAATAAAATGCCACACCTTTTAATTGCTGGAGCAACTGGTTCTGGTAAGTCGGTTTGCGTTAATTCCGTGATTACTTCAATTCTAATGAGGTCAAAACCAGATGAAGTTAAGATGGTTATGATTGATCCTAAAAAAGTAGAACTTAGTATGTATAATGGTGCGCCACACCTTTTAGCGCCAGTTGTAACAGACCCTAAAAAAGCATCCATTGTGCTTAAAAAGATAGTTGATGAAATGGAGCATAGATATGATTTGTTTAGTGATAGTGGAACAAAAAATATTCAAGGCTATAATAAATTAATTGATAAAAAAAATGAAAATACAACTGGAGAAGTTATAAAAAGGCTGCCGTATATTTTGGTATTAATTGATGAGTTAGCTGACCTTATGTTAGTTGCGGCTAAAGAAGTGGAAGATTCAATTATGCGTATTACGCAAATGGCTAGAGCAGCTGGTATTCATTTGATTGTTGCAACACAAAGACCTTCAACTGATGTAATTACTGGTGTTGTAAAAGCAAATATTCCATCACGTATTTCTTTTGCAGTATCTTCTTCAATTGATTCAAGAACAATTCTTGACATGATGGGGGCAGAAAAGCTTTTAGGTAAGGGTGATATGCTTTTTTTACCAATGGGAGAAGGAACGCCAGTACGTATTCAAGGTGCTTTTGTATCAGAAGAAGAGGTTAAAAGGGTTGTTGATTTTACAATTAAGCAACAAAAAGCTCAATATGATGAAAAGTTTTCAAATTTAACTGATAAGCCATTGGGGGCATCATCATATAATGAAAAAGATGATCAATATGATGATCCTTTGTATAACGAAATTGTAGAATTTGTTGTAAAAAGTGGAAAAATAAGTGCTTCGCTACTACAAAGAAAGTATCGATTAGGTTATAATAGAGCAGCGAGAGTTATTGATTTGCTTGAAGAAAGAGGAATAGTAGGACCACCTAACGGGTCAAAGCCTAGGGATGTTTTAGTGAAATTAGAAGAACAAAGTGAGGAGGAGTAAGTAATTTACTTCTTTTTTAGTTATATTTGTAAAAGCAAAAAAACATCATAAATTGAAAGATAATCACGCCATTATAATATATTTAAAAAATATTAATATTATTTATTAAGGAAGTGAAAGTTAATGTATGAAAAATTACCGTGCATTTTAACAAAAAATGAAACAACAAAACTTTTTATTGAGCTAAAAAATGGGAATTTACTTGCAAAGCAAAAGTTGGCAGAACATAACATTAAGCTTGTTATTTATCATGTGAAAAGGTTTCATAATTTATATAAAGATTTATATGAATTTGAAGATTTAGTTAGTGTTGGCACTATTGGACTTATGAAGGCAATTGACTCATATCAATGTAATAAAACTGTTTTTTCAAATTATGCAAGTATTTGTATTATTAATGAAATATTTATGTATACAAATAAAGAAAGTAGAAGGAAATCAGGTTTAGCAGAACATATTATAAGTACTAAGGATTTATCAGAAGAAGGAGCACAAGATATAGCTGGGGATATCCTTGATTTTATTCCAAGTAATGATCCGTTAATTGAAGAAGTATATGAAGATAGTGAATTAAAAGCTAACGTTTTAGAATTAATTGAAATTTTGAATTTACAACAAAAAGACATTCTTTTAAAATACTACGGATTTTACGAAAGGTCATATTCTCAAAAAGAATTATCAATAATTTATGGTGTTTCCCAAAGTGCTATAAGTAAAATAATAAGTAAGTCACTTAATATACTAAAAAAAGAAATTGAATTAAAGCAAAGTAATCACACCCTGGTTATTCATAAATAATCAGGTTTTATTTTTATGCATATATGATATAATAATAAAAGAAAGTAGGTGCATAATAATGCCAACACCACATATTGAAAGTGAAAAAGAAGATATTTCTAGTGTTGTAATTACCATGGGAGATCCACTTAGAGCAAAATATGTTGCTGAAAAATATTTAACTAATTATAAACTAGTTAATAAGGTTAGAAATATATATGCTTATACAGGCTTTTATAAAGGTAAAAAAATAACGGTTATGGCTCATGGAATGGGACTGGGAAGTATGGGTATTTATTCATATGAACTATTTAAGTTTTATGATGTTGATAAAATCATTAGAATTGGGAGTTGTGGTTCTTATACTACTAATGTGCCACTTAGAAGTGTTATTTTAGTGGAAGGTGCTTACAGTAAGTCTAATTATGCTAAAAATCAAAATGGTGAAGTAAGGGATACTCTTTATCCTAATAATGAAATAAATAAAACAATAGAAAATTGTGCAAAAAAAGCGGGTATTTTATTAAAAAAGGGAAAAATATATTCAAGTGATGTTTTTTATAATGATATTGATAATCCTTTAGAGTTATATGAAAAAAAGGGTTGTTTAGCAGTTGAAATGGAGAGCTTTGCTTTATTTCATAGTGCTAATGTTTTAGAAAAAAAAGCAGCTTGTCTTTTAACCGTGTCAGATAGCATTATAACTAAAGAAGGACTTTCTAGTAATGAAAGGGAAACTTCGTTTAACGAAATGATTATTTTAGCACTTGAATCAGTTTTAATAGGAGAATAATATGGAAAAAATAGGCAAAGTAGTTAACAATATATCGGTAAAAATAATAAAAACCGATAAATTTAAAACAATTAGTGGTGGTTTATTTTTTAAAAGTCCAATAACTAAAGAAAAAATGACAATAAGAAACTTACTTGGAAAATGCATGATTTATTCATGTGAAAAATATAAAACGAATGAAGAGTTAAACAAGTATTGTTTAGAAAAGTATGATCCATTTTTTGCTTCTGACTTTGGAAGAACTGGAAACTATTACATAAACACGTTTTTATTTTCATCAATAAATGATAAATACATTGATGATTTCGTTATTGATGATGTTATTGATTTGTTTTGTGAAATCGTGTTTAATCCTAATGTGAAAAATGAAATGTTTGATAAAAAAACCTTTGAATTACAAAAACAAAGGTTTGGGGCGGAAATAGATGCTCTAAAAGAAAATCCAAAGTCATATGCAAAAAAGAAATTAGTTAAGATTATGGATGAAACAAAACCTTATTCATTTACATCTTCACGAGAAGTACTTGATAAAATAACTAGTAAAGATTTATATAATGAATATTTAGATCTTGTTAACAATAGTGAGATTGAGCTTGTCTTGGTTGGTGATTTTGATTTTGATAAAGTTGCAAATACAGTTACTAGTCATATACAAAAAAGTACTAAGTATAATGAAAGTTTTTTTGTGTCAAATGGTCTTGTGAAAAAAGTAAAAGATGAAAAAGAAACCTTTGATAGTAAACAGTCTATTTTAGCAGTAGGACTAAAAACAGAAGAATTATCTGATTTTGAAAGATCATACGTAGTTCCTTTTTATAACAATATTTTAGGTGGTGGTCCTTCATCAAGATTGTTTCAAATAATTAGAGAAGAAAATTCTTTAGCATACTTTTCTAGTTCTAGTTACCAAAAATCAGATGGAATAATAGAAATAATATCAGGAATAAATCGAAAAGATTATGATAAGGCTTATGATTTAATAAAGGGTATAATTGGTAACATGGTAAAGGTAGATCAAAAAGAAGTTGATCGTTGTAGAAAAGAATTATATTTTGTGTTAAAGGAAATGGAAGATTATAAGTTTAGGTTAATTGATTTAACTTATTTTCAAACAGCATTTAATGAACCAGAAATTGATGAAAAGATTGCGAATTTTAATAAAGTAACGGTTAAAGATATTGAAGATGTTTCAAAAAAAGTTAAATTAGACTCAGCTTTCTTTTTGGAAGGAGGACAAACTGATGAAGAAAATTAATTTTTCAAAAGTAGATGAAAGTTTATATTACGAACAGTTAAAAAACGGATTGAAAGTTTTTATTTATAAAAAGCCGTTTTTTCAGAAAAAATACGCTTTTTTCCAAACCAATTATGGTGCTATTAATAATGATTTTGTTCCAATTGGTGAAACAAAAATAAAGTCTTTTCCACGTGGTATTGCTCATTTTCTTGAGCATAAGCTTTTTGAGTCAAATGATAAAGAAACTACATTTGATAAATTTGAAAATAACGGAGCCAGCTTAAATGCCTCTACTTATTATAATTGTACAGAATATCATTTTTCATCGGTTGAAAACTTTGATGAAAATTTGCTAAACCTTATTAACTTTGTACAAGATCCAGTATTTACTGATGAAAACGTTGAAAAAGAAAAAGGAATTATTGGACAGGAAATAGATATGTTAAGAGATGATGCTGATAGGTATATATATGAAAAACTATTTGAAAACACTCTGAAAGAAAACAATTATAGGTATTCAATTGGTGGTGATAAAAAAACAATTGAAAAAATTACAAAAGAAGATTTATATGAGTGTTATAATACTTTTTATAATCCCTCAAACATGTTTTTATTAATTGCAGGTAATGTGGATGAAAAACAAATTATTAACTTAATAAAGAAAAACCAGCAGCAAAAAAACATAATAAAGGCTAAAAAAATAGTTTCAAAAAAAGTTATTGAACCTGAGGAAGTATATAAGGATTATGAGGTTATTAGACAAAATGTAGCTACTGATAAAATTGGATATTCGTATAAAATAAAGCTTCATAAAGAAGGCAAAAAGCAAACATTAATAACCAGAAAATATATTTCGTTTTTTGTAAAAGAATTATTTGGGGTTACTTCAGATTTTACTACTAGTTTATTAAATAAGAATATTGTAAAATCTTATTTTTACTATGATTTAGAATTTATTGATGATATGGTTTTAATTATTTTTACGGCAGATGTATTAAAAGAAACTGAACTTGACGAAGCTTTAACAAATAAGTTAAAAAGCTTTAATTTAGACAAATATACGTTTGAATTGTTTAGAAAGGGTTGTGTAGCTAATTACGTTAAAGCATTCGAATCAGTTTCAAGTATAACTTCAATGATTAGATCAATGCTTACTAATTATGAAAAAATATTTGAAAACTTGTATGAAATATATTCAGAGTTAAACTATGAGGATTACTTAAAAACGGTTAAACTATTACAATTTGAAAAATTTTCAAAATTAATAATGAAACCACTATTGGAGGATAAAAATGCTTAAAGTAGAAAACGTTACAAAATATTATGGCGATTTTAAGGCGGTTGATAATTTAAACTTTGAAGTAGCTGATGGCGAAATATTTGGTTTACTTGGCGTAAATGGAGCAGGTAAAACAACTACTTTTAGGATGATAATGAATTTATTAGAAATAAGTTCGGGTAAAATAATGTTTGATGGTAAAAAAATTGATTATGATCAAACAGATAAAATTGGATTTTTAACCGAAGAAAGAAGTTTATTAACAAAGCTTACAGTAAAAGAACAAATGCTTTTTTATGGAGCACTAAAATCACTGGATGAGAAAACGATTTTAAATAGATTAAATAATCTTTTAGAAAAGTTTGAGATTTCAGAATATATTAATAAAAAGATTAGTACCTTATCAAAGGGAAATCAGCAAAAAATCCAATTTATATCAGCATTAATTAATGAACCAAAATTATTAATATTAGATGAGCCATTTTCAGGACTTGATCCATTAAACGTTGAATTATTTAAAAAGGTAATTATAGAACAAAAAGAAAAAGGGGCATCAATAATTTTTTCTTCGCATCGAATGGATCATGTTGAGCTATTTTGTGAAAAATTAGTTATTTTGGTAAAAGGTAAAGCTGTTTTAGAAGGATATTTAAAAAACATAAAAAAAGATTATAAAGTTAAGAAGGTTATTATCGAGGGAGATGTTAGTAAAAAAGAATTATTAACAATTGATGGTGTTACTACTGTTAATGAAAACAAAGGAATTTATGAAGTGTCAATAAAGGAAGAAAAATACGCTAAAAACGTGTTTAATTATGTTAAAAAACAAAATAATATAACTAAATACTTAATTGAAGAAGCATCACTAAATGAAATATTTATTGCAAAGGTTGGTGAATCATATGGTAAATAAGTTTAAGTTTTTAACAAAATATAGTTTTATGAAAAAAATTAAAAATAAATCTTTTTTAATTGCAAATTTGATTGTAGCAATAATTGTTATTGGATTAGCTAACATTGATACTATTGTTACTTATTTTGGTGGCGATTTTGATGATAATATCAAAATAAATGTTATTGATAATACTAATAATTATAAACTTATTGAAAATAATTTAAATGATATTAAAAACTTTTTAACTGATTCTAAAGTTATCATAAAAAATGAAACAAGAACTTTAAAAAAAGCTAAAGAGGACATAAAGGGTACTAAAAAAATATTGTTGGTTATTAATAGTAGTGATGAAAATGTTTTTGATATAGAATTTATTTCGGATTCATATGTTGATACTATTACGTATCAAGCGATAACATCAGCATTAAATAATACAAAGGTATCAATTGCTATGAAAAATGCTAATATTGATCCTACGGTACTTTCAAATATTAGCAAGGAAGTAAAAGTTAAAAGGACTTTTCTTAATGAGGAAAAAACCGAAAAAGGGGAAAAATCAAGCATGATTTTAGGTGTTGCTTCCATAATTATTGTATTACCTTGTTTTATGCTTATAATATTTTTAGTACAAATGATTGGTGCAGAAGTTAACGAAGAAAAATCAACAAGGGGAATGGAAATAATAATTGGAAACGTATCACCTAAGGTGCATTTTTTCTCGAAAATTTTATCAAGCAACTTATTTGTTTTACTCCAAGGATTTTTACTTCTATGCTATGGCGGTATTGGTCTTATAATTAGAAAGATAACTACTTCTAGTGGTGTTATTGACAAAGTATCATCAAATTTTGATGTAAACGTGGTTTTAAATATTTTAAAAGATAGTGATATTATAGATAGATTAGGATACATAATACCATTAGCTTTAATATTAATTATTCTTAGTTTTTTAGCATATTCATTATTAGCTGGTATTTTAGCATCAATGACTACTAACATGGAAAATTTTCAACAGTTACAAACTCCAATTATGATTGTAAGCATAATTGGCTATTATTTAATTCTTATATCTACTGCTTTTCCTGGAGCGTTATTCATGAAAATAATGTCAGTTATTCCATTTATATCGATATCTTTAGCACCAAGCTTGCTTTTAACAGGAGAAATAGGGGTGGTTATTATGATTATTGCAATTGTTATTATTGCACTTACTGATTACCTATTATTAAAATATGGATTAAAAATATATAAAGCCGGTATTCTTAATTATTCAGAAACTGGTCTTTGGAAAAAAATGTTTAAAGCAGTAAAAGAAAAATAAATAATTGACAATATTTTATTTGTAAGGTAAGATTAAGTTAGATATTTTAAATCAATGACGAAGAATAGTAATTATTTCAACTATTTTAAGAGAACTGATGTTGGTGAAAATCAGTAATAGAAAATAATGAATCTACTTCAGAGACAAACGTAAACGTTTGCGGTAAATGCCGTTATATAAATTAAGATTACCAAAAGTAGGATGGTACCGTGCATAAGCACTCCTATATTAGGTGATTTTTTTGTTTAAAAGGAGATGTTATATGAAAAATTGTAAAATTATTGCAAGCGATGGTGAAATAGATTTATCATTACCGGTTGATGCTGATGAAAGCGAAACTTTTTATGATATATTTCTTCATAATACAAATATAAACGTTGGAAACATAAGTTATAACGATGTCTATCGAAACGTTTTTTACCAAGGAAACGTTGGATATTTTATTGTTAAACAGTATCGTGGTAATAATTATGCTTTAAAAGCTTTAAATTTACTTAAAGAAGAACTAAAGCGTTTAGGAAGAAGTGATATCTTATTAAATATTTATGAAGATAACTATCCTTCAATTAACACGGCAAAAAGATTTGGAGCTAAGCTAGTTTGTTATAGAAAAATACCTGAAAAATTTAAATTTTATTTTGATGGAATTCATGAGAAAATAGCTGTGTATGATTATAAGCTGGAAAAAGAAAGTAAAAGGAGTATAAAATGATTGATATTAAATTAATAAGAGAAAATAAAGAATTGGTCAAACAAAATATTAAGAATAAGTTTCAAGATAAGAAGTTACCACTTGTAGATGAAATATATAAAGAAGATATTGAGTATCGTAAAGTGAAAACGCAGTTAGATGAGCTTAGAAACGAAAAAAATAAAGTGAGTAGCCAAATTGGTTTATATTTGAAGGAAAAAAGCTTTGATATGGTAGAAAATGCTAAAAGTAAAGTTTCTGATATAAATAAAAAAATACCACTATTAGAAGAAAAAGAAAAAAGTTTAGAAGAAAAAATAAAAGAAAAGATGATGATGATACCAAACATTATTGATGATAGTGTACCAATTGGAAAAGATGACAGTGAAAACGTAGAAATTAAAAAGTATGGTGATGCAATAACACCTTTATTTGAAATACCTTATCATGCCGATATTCTAAACAAGTTAAATGGGCTTGATAAAGAATCTTCAGGAAGAACAACTGGTAATGGTTTTTATTATTTAATGGGAGACGTTGCGAGGCTTCATTCATCAATGTTATCTTATGCTAGAGATTTTATGATTGAAAAAGGGTTTACATACTGTATTCCACCTTTTATGATTAGAAGCGAGGTTGTTAGTGGAGTTATGTCATTTGAAGAAATGGATAATATGATGTATAAAATTGAAGGGGAAGATTTATATTTAATAGGTACTTCAGAACACTCAATGATTGGTAAGTTTAAGGGTCAAATAGTTAAAGAAAGCACTTTGCCAATTACTTTGACGTCATATTCTCCATGTTTTAGAAAAGAAGTTGGAGCTCATGGAATTGAGGAAAGGGGAATATATAGAGTTCATCAGTTTGAAAAGCAAGAAATGATTGTTTTATGTAAGCCAGAAGAATCAATGGATTGGTATAATAAAATGTGGTCTTATACAGTGGCGTTTTTTAGAAGCTTAGATGTTCCTGTTAGAACACTTGAATGCTGTAGTGGTGATTTAGCTGATTTGAAAGTTAAATCATGTGACGTTGAGGCTTGGAGTCCAAGACAACAAAAGTATTTTGAAGTAGGATCATGTTCTACTTTAGGTGATGCACAAGCAAGAAGACTTGGAATTAGGGTAAAGGGGGAAGATGGTAATTATTTTCTTCATACCCTTAATAATACCGTTTTAGCAACACCTAGAGGGTTAATTGCCGTAATAGAAAACAATTATAATGAAGACGGAACTATAAATGTTCCGGAAGTTTTACAACCATATATGGGTGGTAAAAAGAAAATTAGTTTTAATTAATAAAACGTTATAAAAGCACTTTTTTAAAAGTGCTTTTATTGACATTTGTTATGAAATAAAGTATTATATTATGCTATGAATGGGGATATGTATGAGTGCAAAAGAAAGTAATGTAAATGACGAATCAATAATATGGCAAGTGAAAAATAATCTTTTATCGGAAGATACAGCTATTAACGTTCTCTTTTATAATTATTATTTTTTAATTGATGAGATAATGTCTAATTATAATTGTACTACTTCCAAATCACTATATCGTATCTTACTTATTGAAGAATTAAGACTTAAAATAAAAAATTATATTGATATTTATCCAAATGTTATGGTAACGCTTAAGGTTTATATTAAAAAAACTGATATAACTAAGTTTAAAAAACAAAGTATTAATCTTGAGAAGGCTAGAAAACAAAACGGAGAAGAAATTGATAAATTGATTGAAAAATACGAATATTTAGTAGATCAATCACTAGAAAAGTATACTGGTACTTTAAGTAATAAAGAAGTTAGTGAAAAACTAGAAAAAACGTTTTTAAGGGGGATTAATAAATTTTTAAGCGAAGATAATGGTTTATCCCCATATGTTAAAATAAAAGGGAATTTAAATGCGACGATAAAATATTTAAATAAAAAAAGTAATGCTTTAAAAAAAGTCGAGGAATTAAGCAGTACAATAGATAGTTATGCTAATTACTTAAGTTTAAACCAAAAAGAATATGAGGCTTATTTAAAATACGTTAAATATATTATTAATACTTTTTATAAAGAAAGATTAAATGAAGAATTGCTTTTAGAATCATATTTAATAAATCATCTTAATAAGTATGATAATCGTCAAATAAAAGAAATAAACACGTTAATAATTAAAAGATAAATACTTCTGAAGGTGTTTTTTCTTTTCTTTTATGGTATAATTTTTACTAGTTAAAGAAACGGGTGATTTGAATGTTGAAACCAAATTTTAAAGATGCTAAAAAAAGAACTGATAAGGAAGTTAGAATTTTAAAAGATGAGTACAAATTAACTGATTTTCAAAAGAACGTTGGTAGGAATAAAACCTATTATATTAAAACTTATGGTTGCCAAATGAATGAACATGATAGTGAAATATTAAGTGCAATATTAGAAGATATGGGATACAAAAAAGTAGAAGGTTACGAAGAAGCCGATCTTCTTATTTTAAATACTTGTGCTATTAGGGAAAACGCTCATAATAAAACTTTTGGAATGCTTGGTAGAATAAAGCATTTAAAGCAGACAAAACCGGAAATTTTAGTAGGCGTTTCGGGATGTATGTCACAAGAAGAATCAGTTGCAAGTCAAATTGAAGAAAAGTATAAATGGATTGATTTTGTAATTGGTACGCATAATATTCATGAATTACCAAAAATAATAGAAAAATCAATAATTACTAAAAAGCAAGAAATAAACGTTTGGTCAAGTGAAGGTGATATTGTTGAAAACTTGCCAATGAATAGAAATTCTAAATATAAAGCTTGGGTAAACATTATGTATGGATGTGATAAGTTTTGTACTTATTGTATTGTTCCTTACACTAGAGGAAAGCAAAGAAGTAGAATGCCAGAAGATATAATAAGTGAAGTTAAAGCTTTAATAAATAAAGGGTATCAAGAAATTACTTTATTAGGACAAAACGTTAATGCTTATGGAAAGGACTTTAAAAACAGAAATTATAAGATGGAAGACTTACTAAAAGACGTTTCGGATACTAATATAAGTAGAATAAGATTTGTAACAAGCCACCCATGGGATTTTACGGATGAAATGATAACGGTTATTAAAGAAAAAAATAACGTAATGCCATATATTCATTTGCCAGTACAATCTGGATCATCAAGAATATTAAAATTAATGGGAAGAAAATATACTAGAGAATCTTATTTGGAATTATTTCATAAAATTAAAAGTAGTATTCCATCATGTTCAATTACTACGGATATAATAGTGGGCTTTCCTGGTGAAACACAAGAAGATTTTAATGATACATTAACACTGGTAGAAGAATGCAAATTTGATTCGGCATATACTTTTATATATTCCCCAAGAGAAGCAACACCAGCAGCTAAAATGGTAGATAACGTGCAAACTACGGAGAAAGAGCAAAGGTTGTCCATTCTAAATAAAACAGTTAATAATTATGCTTTAGAAGCAAATACGCATCTTATTAATAAGGTGGTTCCAGTTTTAATTGAGTCTGAAAGTGAAAAAGATTCATCATTAATGTCTGGTTATACGGATACGATGAAATTGGTAAATGTTAAAACATCAAAAGCAAACATTGGTAAAATAATTAATGTAACAATTACCGGAGTAAAAACTTGGAGTTTAGATGGTGTTGAAAATGAATAACATAAAAAAAGAAATAGACGAATTATTTAATTCGTTTGAAGCATCAAAAAGTTATAAAGAATATTTACAAATAAAAATTAAGTTAGAAACAAATACAAGAATTAAAAAAATAATTGAAGAAATAAGATGTCTTCAAAAAACTATAGCTAATTTAAAAGATAAAGATATTACTTTAGAAAACGATTTAATAAAGTTGTATTTAGAGCTAGAATCATTTCCAATATATCGAACTTATTTAATTAAGCTTGATGAGATAAATGAAGATTTGTTTGAAGTTAAGGAAACTTTTAATCAGTATTTTGAAGATATACTTAAATTATAGGAGGAAACATGAAATTATATGATGAGTTAATATGGAGAGGACTTATAAAAGATACGGCTGGAGAAGATTTAGAAGAAAAATTAAATAATGGTGATGTTACTTTTTATTGGGGAACCGATCCTACGGCGGATAGTTTACACTTAGGACATTATTCATCGCTATTAACTGCTAAAAGATTAGCAAACGCTGGACATCATCCGATTCTTTTAGTGGGTGGTGCAACTGGTTTAATTGGTGATCCAAGGCCTACAGCTGAAAGAGAAATAATTTCAAAAGAAAATTTACAAAAAAATTTGAATGGAATAAAAAAACAAGTAGAAACTATTTTTGAAGGGAAAGCTGAAGTTGTAAATAATTATGATTGGATTAAAAACTTTGATTTTATTGATTTTTTAAGAGAAGTTGGAAAATATATTAACATTAATTACATGCTTGATAAAGACATTGTAAAAAGAAGGCTTGAAACTGGAATAACCTTTGCGGAGTTTTCTTATACATTGATTCAAGGCTATGATTTTCTACATTTATATGAAACAAAAAATTGTATAATGCAGGCTGAAGGTTCTGACCAGTGGGGCAACATAACAACAGGACTTGATTTAATAAAGAAAAGAACTGGAAAAGATGCATATGCTTTTACTATGCCACTTGTTACTGATAAGTATGGAAATAAGTTTGGAAAAAGCGAGGGTAATGCTTTATGGCTTGATATAAATAAAACATCAGGATATGAATTATATCAATACCTTGTTAATGTAGATGATGAAATGGTAATTAAATATCTTAAAATATTTACTTTTTTATCTAAGGAAGAAATCGAAAAGTTAGAGAAAATGAATATAGAAAAACCTCATTTACGAGAAGCTCATAAAGCTTTAGCAAAGGAAATCATTACTGATTTACATGGTCAAGAAGAATATAAAAAAGCCCTTAGAATTAGTGAAGCCTTATTTAGTGGAAACGTTAAAACCTTGCATAAAAGCGAAATATTAATGGGCTTTAAAGATGTACCTTCGTTTGAATTAAATGAAAATACTACGTTAATTGAATTGTTAGTTAATAATAATATTTGTTCAAGTAAAAGAGAAGCAAGAGAGTTTTTAAAAGCTGGAACCATTTCTATTAACGATGAGAAAGTGTTTGATGAGAACATGATTATTAATAAAAAAGTAGCTGTAGATGATGAGATATTAGTAATTAAACGTGGTAAGAAAAAAAATTATATAGGATTAATTAAGTAAAGGAGAAAAAATGAAAGAATATACTTACGTAATGTTAAAACCTGATGGAGTTGAGTTAAAATTAGGAGAGTTAGTAGTAGAATTATTTAATAAAAACGATTTGTTAGTATTAAATGATTATCGAAATACATTGTTAAAATTGAATAAAAACATAGTAATGGAACATTATGCTCACTTAATTGACAAGCCATTTTATCCAGATTTGGAAGAATTCATGTTGTCTGGAATGGTGATGCCAATGGTTGTTTATGGCGAGAATGCTGTTGAAAAAGTCCGCTTTCTAATTGGACCAACCAACGTAAAAAAAGCTCAAGAAGTAGCACCATCTTCAATTAGAGCAAGATTTGGTAATCCAGACTTTGGACCATCAAATGTAATTCATGCCTCAGATTCACCTGATAATGCCATTATAGAGATTGAAAGGTTTTTTGGTCAAAAAATCCTTCAACCAGAAAAAGCGTGTGTTAAAAGACTCAACTGTAGATTATAAACTAGATTTTATCTAGTTTTTTTGTTATAATTTAATGGGTGAGATACTATGAAATTATTAGATAAGTTTAATATTAAAACAAATAACATGCATTTATACGATACTGCTTTTTCACATTCATCATATTGCAACGAAAATCATTTAAAAGAAGATTATGAAAGATTAGAATTTTTAGGTGATAAAGTTCTTGACCTTATAATGAGTGAATATTTGTATAATACTACTGATTATGAGGAAGGAAAAATGACAAAGGTTCGTGCAATGTACGTATGTGAAAACGCATTATATGAATATGCTCTTATTCTTGATTTTCCAAGTTATGTTAAAGTTGGAAAAGGAGAAGCTTTATCAGGTGGTACAACTAGAAAAGCAACGCTTGCAGATATGTTTGAGTCTTTTTTGGGAGCAGTTTATTTAGACCAAGGATTTGAAAAAGCAAAGGAAATAGTTCATGAGGTTGTAATTCCATTTATTAAGCAAACTCCAGAAATATTTTTTATGGATTATAAGTCAGAACTTCAAGAACTAGTTCAGACTACAAAAAAGTCAGTAATTTACGAAGTGGTTTCAGAAAAAGGCCCATCGCATGATCGTGTTTTCACGATAAATGTGGTAGTAAACGGAATTGTTTTAGGTACGGGAAAAGCTAAATCAAAGAAAGAAGCAGAGCAAAGCGCGGCCAAAATGGCATTAGAAAAGCAAGCTAAGATAGATTAGGAGTGTAAGTTATGTATTTAAAAGAAATTCGTGCGTTTGGATTTAAATCATTTGCTGAAAAAACTATAATTGAATTTAATAATAGCGTTTCTGGTGTTGTTGGTCCAAATGGAAGTGGAAAAAGTAATATAGTAGATGCAGTAAGATGGGTTCTTGGGGAGCAATCAGTTAAATCACTTCGTGGTGAAGGTACAATGAGCGAGGTTATTTTTTCTGGAAGCAAATCTAGAAAAGCATCATTAAGTGCTAGTGTAACTCTTGTTTTTGATAATACTGATCATTATTTACCAGTGGATTATACCGAAGTTTCCATTAAAAGAAGTATTTATAAAACAGGTGAGAATGAATACTATTTAAATAACGAAAAATGTCGTTTGAAGGATATAACAGATTTATTAATTGATACTGGAGTTTCAAAAGAATCTTTTAATATTATCTCACAAGGAGATATAGGTGCAATATTAAGTAAGAATTCTGAAGATAGAAGACTTATATTTGAAGCAGCATCTGGAGTATTAAAGTATAAAAAAAGAAAAGATGAAGCTCTTAGAAAGCTTGATCGAACACATGATAATTTAGAGCGAATAAACGATATTATTTTGGAGTTAGAAAATAATATTAATCCACTAAAAGAGCAGTGTAAGAATGCTAAAATATATTTAGAAAACAAAGAAAAACTTGAAAAAATAGAAGTTTCGTTAATTGTTAGCGAGGTAGAATCTATAAGTTTGGAATACCATCATAATAAAAAAATAGTTTCTACTTTAAACCAAGAAGTAATGGATATGGAGTCAGATAGTAACGTTGATAGTTCTAAACTTGAAAAGTTAAAATTAAATCAAGCAAAAGAAAATGATAATCTTTATAAGTTACAACAAGAGTTAGTTAAACTAACTAGTGAATTAGAAAACTTAGGTGGTAAGAAAAACTTAATAATTGAAAGAAAAAAGTATCAAAGTGAAGATGCTAAGGTTCATCAAAACATTATAAACTTAAAGGAAGGGGCTTTAATAAAAGAAAACGAGATTTTTGCTTTGAAAAATCAAATTGATATATTAATAAGAAAAAAGCGTGAGGCAGCAGAAAACTTTAAAGATGTTAATTCTTTGTTTGAACAGTTAAAGGAAAAACATAAGGCTAACATAACCTCGTTAACTGAACATAACAGGTTAGAAAACGAAACAAAGTACCGAATTGATATGTTGAAAAACTCAATTGATAATAATTCAAATTTACCTTTTGCAGTAAAACAAATTATTAACAATCCAAAGTTAAGTGGTATTCATAACGTGATTGGTAAATTAATAGAAACTGATGAAGAGTATGGCATAGCCGTTTCAACAGCACTTGGAGCATCTTCTAGTTATGTAGTTATAGATGATGAGTTTTGTGCAAAAGAAGCAATATCGTTTTTGAAAAACAATAAGTATGGTAGGGTAACTTTTTTCCCATTAAGCGTGATTAAGGAAAAATATATTGATAATGAAACTTATCGATTGTTAAGAGAAGAACCTGATTTTATATCAGTAGCTTCTGATTTGGTTAGGTATGAATCAACTTATGATAAAATAATTAAAAATCAGCTTGGAACAACTATTGTTGTAAAAGATGTTGATTCAGCTTCTTTTATTGCTAGAAAAATAAATTATAAATACCGAGTAGTAACTTTAGATGGCGAATTACTTCATGTAGGAGGATCACTAACGGGAGGAGCATTAAAAAATCAGACAAGTATAATTTTAGAAAAGCATGATCTTGAAACTAATATTCAAAGGTTAAATGCTCTTGAAACAAATAGAACAAAGCTTGAAGAAATTATTAATTTAGAAGATCAAAAATACAAAGATCTAGAATTTAAAAGAAACACTTTGTTAGATCAAACCTTAAGTTTAGAAAATGATTTAAAATATGAACTTAATAAAAAGAACCAATTAGAAGAATCTTATAAAAGTATAAAAGAGGAATTAAGTGATATGAAAGGGGTTATTAACAATACTTTAAGTGCTGAAGAAAGTAAGCTTGTTGATGAGTTTTATAAAAAAGAAAAAGAAAAAAACACCTTGAATGTTAATATATCTTCATTATTAAGTGATATAAATCAAAACAAAGAATTAATAAGTCAAATGGAATTGGAATCTAAATATAATAATTCTTCATATTATAAAAAGCAACAAGAGTTAAAAACGTTAGAAATCAAGGTGAATAGGGCAGACGTAAAACTTGATAATTTACTTAACACTTTAACTGAAGAGTATTCAATGACTTATGAAAAGGCAAAAGCAAATTATTTCCTTGATATGGATCAAACTGAGGCTAGAAAAATCGTTGATAAATGTAAAGTGGAAATGAAAAGACTTGGAAACGTTAATATTGGTGCTATTGAAGAATATGATCGTGTTTCTGAAAGGTATAATTTTTTAAATAATCAAAAGGAAGATTTATTAAAAGCAGAAAATACGATTCTTGAAATTATTAAGGAACTTGATGAAATAATGAAAGTAAGGTTTAACGAGTCATTTAATGTTATTAAGGTTAAGTTTAAAGAGGTTTTTAAAAAGTTGTTTGGTGGTGGAGATGCTGAGTTAAAGCTAACTGATCCGTCAAATGTTCTTACAACGGGAATTGAGATAAAGGCTTTACCTCCAGGAAAGTCACTACAACATATTTCATTATTATCTGGTGGCGAAAAAACTTTGACAGCAATATCATTATTATTTGCGATTTTAGAAGCAAGGCCAGTACCTTTTTGTATATTAGATGAGGTAGAAGCAGCTCTTGACGAGGTTAATGTTGATAATTTCGGAAAATTTTTGGGTGAGTTTAAAAATAAAACACAGTTTATAATTATAACTCATAAAAAGAAAACAATGGAGTATGCTGACGTTTTATATGGTATAACAATGCAAGAATCCGGTGTTTCAAAGTTGGTAAGTGTAAAGTTAGAAGATATTTAAAACGACACTATATGGAAATATTATTAGTATAACAACAAAAAAGTAATTAAATAAAAGTCGTAAAAACGTTGATAAATATTTAAATAATAAGTAAAAAGACATAATAAAAAGGATAATTAAATTATCCTTTTATATTGCTCTATACATGTCGGCGTTTTTGAAAGGATTTTTTTTATCTATTCTATCAAAAAACAAGAGTCCATTTAAATGATCAATTTCATGTTGAACGGCTATTGCCATGTCTTCTCTAAGTCTTAAACTAAATTTATTTCCATAAATATCGTAGGCTTCAATTGTAATTCTTGCGTTTCTAGGAACGATTCCACAAACTTCACGGTTAACGCTTAAGCATCCCTCACCAGTCTCTGCATAAATAATTTCTTCTGAATTACTTATTACTTTAGGATTTGCAAAGAAGTAGTTTTTAAAAGTTCCATCCTCTAGCTCATCTACTACGACAAACCATCTTTTGGAAATTCCTAGCTGAATGGCTGCAAGGCCCATCCCTGGTCTTAAATTATATTTTTTAGATAAATGTTCAATTTGACTAGTTTTTAAATATTCGGTTGCATCTTTTATAATTTGCGTTTCTTTTTCGTCAAAAGGAAACACAACGTCTTTACTTATATTACGTAACCTTTTATCTTTTTCATCTAATATTTTTAAATTTTTAAACATTATTACCACCTCAAACTAATAATATTTTACCATAAAAACGAAAAAAGGAAAGGGAAACTTTCCTTTTAGCTATTTATGAATCTTGCTCCAATAACAATTACTAATAAAATAAATAAAACTAAGATAATTGCTGATCCATATCCTCCACCACTATTTTGGTATGGATATCCACCACCGGGGTATCCACCACAGCATGGAGAGTTATATCCATAGCCACCACTATAACCATAATAATACATATTAATATCCCTCCTTTGATATTATCTATTATAGTGTATTATATATGTAAATAAAGTGTTATACCAAATACCTATATATTAAAAAAATAAAATATGTGTTATTATATTTATACTAGGTGATGAAAATGAAAAAAGTGTTTAATAAAATTGATAAGCCCCTGTTTTTTTTAACAATTATTTCTTTAATATTTGGAGTAATGATGGTGTTAAGTGCGTCTTCACTTAAGGCATTTATGGTTGGAAAAGGCAATTATTTTTATTTTCAAAGGCAATTATTTTTTATTGCTTTAGGACTTTTTGCGGGATTTATTATAATTTTAATTCCATCAAAAACATATACAAAGCATACTTTTATTATTTCTAATATTTGGTTAGGAATACTGGCAGTAGGTGGGGCTTTGTTATTTGTTTTATTAAATGATAAGGTTATGAACGGAATAAGCGGTTGGATGTTTATTGGTGGATTTGGAATACAACCAAGCGAGTTTGCAAAAACAATATCAATTTTATTTTTAGCTGTATCTTTTGAAAAGCTTATGAAAGTTAGAAACATTTCTATTCCAAAAAAGTTTTTTCCTTTTGCAATTCCAATGGTTTTTACAATGCTTATTTTTATGCAACCAGATCTGGGTACAATGATTATTTTACTTGGCATTTTATTCGTTATATTTTGCATATTACCAATAGATTTTAAGCAGAAATCAGTAGTGGCTGGGCTTGCTTTAATTTGCGGGTTAAGCGTTTTATGCGTTATGTTAATAACTGGTAAGGGTTTTGGTGAGGTTCAAAAACAAAGGTTAAATTTTAAAGAACCTTGTACTAGGTATCGTCAAGAAACTGGTTACCAGGTATGCAATGGGTTTATTGCGATGAATAGTGGTGGATTATTTGGAAGTGGATTTGGTAATAGTAAACAAAAATATTTATATTTACCAGAGGCTCATACGGATTTTATATTTCCAATAATAATCGAGGAAACAGGCTTAATTACGGGGATTATAATATTAATAGTTTATTTTATAATTATTTGGCGAATTATTATGATAGGGAGAAAATCATATAATTTACAAGGCATGATTATTTCTTACGGAGTTGCGGCATATATCTCATTACATATTATTGTTAATTTAGTTGGAGTTATGGGCTTATTACCACTTACTGGGGTTCCACTTCCTTTTTATTCATATGGTGGCTCTTTTATGATTAACTTATTAATTTGTTTATCGTTAGTACAAAGGGTATGTGTGGAAAACAAACAATTTGAACAAAAACATCTAGTTAGATAGTAGCATAAACTATTTATAAAACAAATAATCTCTGTGAAAGGAGATTATTTTTTATGAATATAAAAACATTATTTAAAAAGAATTGGTATTATTTTCCAGTTATACTACTTATTATTGGGGTGTTTATTTGGTTTTATTATAGTACTGAAAAATCGGGAGCAATAATAAAAACAAGCAAGAAAATGTCGTTAGATTTAAAACCAAAAGAAATAGTTACAACTACTGGAATAATAAAAAAAGTTTTTGTTGAAGTTAAAGGAGCAGTAGTAACTCCGGGGGTTTATGAACTGGATGAAAGTAAAAGGGTTATTGATGCAGTTAATGCATCTGGAGGATTAATTAAGTCATCTGATACAAGCAATATAAATATGAGTATGCATTTAAAAGACGAAATGCTTATTATTGTTTATACCAAAAACGAGTTATATAATTATAAATTAAAAAATGGTTATACCATACCAAAATGCGTGGTAAATGAATGTGTATGTCCAAACTTAACAAATGATGCTTGTATAAAAAAGCCGGATTTAAATGATAAAATTAAAATGATTTCTATTAATTCTGCTACAAAGGAAGAGTTAATGACTTTATCAGGAATTGGTGAAAGTAAAGCTTTAGCAATTATTACTTATCGGAAAGAAAAAGGTCCATTTCAAAAGATAGAGGATGTTAAAAACGTTTCTGGTATTGGGGACGCTATGTATGAAAAAATTAAAGATAATATTACTATTTAGTATTTTACTAAGTAGAATCATTTTTTCTTTTTTAACAATTAAAAATAATTATGTTGAAAGAAAAGAAACGATTGAAGGATATGTTACTAAATTAGATATAGATAGCCAAAAATTAACAATGGTTATTAATGCTGATAAAAAGTATCTAGTTAATTATTATTTTAAAGAGAAAAAAAACGTTAAATGTGAACTTGGAGATAAAATTAGGGTTGATGGGGTGGTTAAAAGTCCAACTAATAATACTGTTTTTAACTTGTTTAATTATCGAAAATACTTGCTATCAAAAAGAATCAGTTATATATTAACCGCTGAAAACATTTTTGTTGTAAAAAAAAATCATAATTTCCTTTATTTTGTAAAACAAAGGATAGTCAATCGAATAAATAAATATAAAAACAAAGATTATTTGCAAGCTTTCATATTAGGAAACAGCTCATACATAAAAGAAGAAATAACCATTTCTTTTAGAAAAATTGGAATAAGCCATTTGTTTGCGGTATCCGGTATGCACGTTGGAATGATTGTTTTAGTTCTTAATTTTCTATTAAAAAAATTTAAAAAGAAGAATTTTATAATATATCCTTTTTTATTATTTTTTTTGTTTTTAACTAATTTTACTGAATCATTATTAAGATGTACGTTATTTATGTTTTTAAGTCTTATAAATAAAAAACTAAAACTAAAACTAAAAACAATTAACGTTTTACTAATAACTGGTGCAATCATTGTTTTTTATAATCCATTTTTACTCTATAGTGTTGGCTTTTTATTTTCATTTATAATAACTTTTTTTATAATTTTATCAAATGAAGTAATAAGCAAATTTAGCAATTATTTTATAAAGCTTTTTTTAGTATCATTTATATCTTTTTTGGCATCAATTCCAATTATTTCAAATAACTTTTTTTCTATTAATTTTTTAAGTCCGATTATTAATGTCTTTTTTGTCCCATTTATATCAATTGTGGTTTTTCCTTTCAGTATATTATGCTTTATTATAAAGCCTTTAGAGGGTGTTTTATCACTTTTTATTAATTTTCTTGAAACAATATCTTTGTTTTTATCTGGTTTTAATTTATTTAACGTTGCAATTTCTAAGAATAGTTTCTTTGTTTTTTGTTTGTATTATATTGTTCTGTTTTTAGTGATTAAAGTAAATTTCAAATATATCTTTATATTTATAATAATATTAATAATAAACATAAATAGTCGATTTTTCATAGCATATCCAGAAGTAAATTTTATTGATGTTGGTCAAGGCGATTGTACTATTATAATTTTACCTCGGGGAAGGGTTGTTATGATTGATACTGGAGGAATAATGGGAAGTAGTTATTCTGTTTCTAAAAGTAAAACTATTCCATATTTATATTCTAGAGGGATTAAAAAGATAGACTGTTTAATATTAACTCATGGCGACTATGACCATGCTGGTGAAACTCTTATGATGCTTAAAGAATTGAAAATAAAAAAAATCATTATAAATAATGGGAAGTTAAATAAACTTGAAAAAGATATATGTCAAAAAGGTAATTGCTATAAACCAAAGGATAGTTTTAAAATTAAAAAATACAGTTTTGAATTTTTAAATCATATTAATAGTATTGATGAGAATGAAAACAGTATTATTACTTATACATCTTTTTATGGTAAAAAGTTAATTTTTATGGGAGATGCAAATAAAAATGTTGAAAAAAAAGTTTTAACTGAGTATAATCTTGGACAAATGGATATATTAAAGGTAGGACATCATGGTTCTAAAACTAGTAGTGATCCTGCTTTCATACGTGAAATAAAGCCGGCTTATTCAGTGATTTCAGTAGGAAAAGGAAACAAATTTGGACATCCAAATAAAGAAACATTAAACGTTTTAAAAAAATCAAAAGTTTTACAAACAAAGGATGTTGGAACTGTAAAATTTGTTTTCAAAAAAAATATGGTTAACATTTTCAAATGTTTACCATATATTATTGTAGAACGCTAATGCATGCAAGGCGTTTTAATATAGATGAGGGAGCTTTAGAGCTTCCTTTTTTTAAAATTTTCGGTATAACCCAATTGCTTTTCCCAAAATAGAACAATTTTTTAAAATAATAGGTTTCATTGTATCGTTTTCTGGTTGCAACCTAATACAATTTGTTTCTTTATAAAAGGTTTTTAAAGTAACCTCGTTTTCTTCAGTCATTGCAACAACCATATCACCGTTTTTTGCTACGTTTTGTCTTTGCACAATAACGATATCACCATCAAAGACCCCAGCATTTATCATGCTTTCACCACTTACTTTTAAAGTAAAAACTTCTTCTTTTTTTGGAATTAAGTATGCTGGTAATGCAAAAAATTCATTTGGTGTTTCGATTGCTTCAATAGGTGTTCCAGCTGTTATTTTACCAAGAAGTGGAACTTCTACAATGTCGTCTTTTATGTATTCATTTCCAACGAGTAGTTCAAGTGAACGATATCTTGAGTTTGTTTTTTTTATGTATCCTTTTGATTCTAGTGACGTTAAGTGGGAATGAATAGTAGCAGGTGAGTTAAGACCTAATGCTTTTCCAATTTCTCTTATTGCAGGTGGATAACCATTTGTAGCAACATAACTTTTTACATAATCAAGAACTTCATTTTGTCTAGTAGTTAGTTTTTCCATGTTACCTCCTTATTTATAAATATATGTTATCATATTTACTTTACAAAGTCAAACGTTTGTTCACTTTATTGTGTTGACACGAACAAATGTACGTAGTATAATTTAGCTATAATATAAGAAGGAGTGATGTAAATGAAAAATTTAAAAGCATATAGAGGTATTGCTATATTCTGTGCTACTTTAGCAGCTATAAACGTTACTTGGGTTTTAAACTGCGAAGAAGTGAAAAGTACTAAAGATAATCACGCTATTGTTTTAAATACGCAAAATAATATTGATTAAAGTACCTTTTTGCCTTATAATGAAGGTAAGAATAGAAAGGGCTTTTTTATGGATGATAGAAAGATAATTAACGCAATAAAAGCTTTATCAATAGCAGAAATAAATAAGGCTAAAAGTGGACATGTAGGTATTACTTTAGGTGCTGCACCAATTCTTTATACGCTATATTCAAGGCATATGAACATTGATACTAGTAACGAAAAATGGATAAATAGAGATAGGTTTATAATGTCTGCAGGTCATGGATCAGCTTTGTTATATGCAACATTATATATGTCTGGTTTTGAATTAACAATTAATGATTTAAAAAACTTTAGGCAGTTAGGTTCAAAAACCCCAGGACATCCTGATGTTCATAAAACCCCTGGAGTTGATATGTCAACTGGTTTGTTAGGACAAGGTTTTGCTAGTGCGGTTGGTATTGCATCTGCAGAAAAATATTTATCAGAAAACTTTAATAATCTTTTTAATTATTATACATACGTATTATGTAGTGATGGTGATCTAATGGAAGGTATTTCTTATGAAGCATCATCACTAGCAGCTACGCTTAAATTAGGTAAATTGATTGTACTTTATGATTCTAATGATGTTTGTCTTGATGGAAAACTTACGGAAACGTTCAATGAAAACGTCCTTAAACGCTTTGATGCAATGGGATGGCATACGCAGTATGTACAAGATGGTGATAACCCTCTTTTAATTGATGTTGCTATATCAAAGGCAAAAAGCATAATTAATAAACCTTCTATTATTGAAATAAAAACAATAATAGGCAAAGGTTCATTGTTGGAAGGAACAAATAAAATTCATGGATCAAATTTAACAAACAATGATATTAAACAGTTAAAAAACAAACTTGATATTAATGAAAGTTCTTTTTCTCATATAAGTGTATATAAAAAGGAAATGAGTACGTTTATTAAGGATAGAAACGCTCATCAAAATAAGAATTGGGAAATCAAATATAAAGCTTATTTAAACACCACTAGCAGTAAAAATTCAAACTTTCTTAATTCATTTATGAATAAGCAGAAATATGATGTCAAACAAATGGTTAAAGACCTAACATTTGAAAATGAAAGCTTGTGTTTGAATAATCAAAAAATAATGGAGGCAATTGCTAAAAATTGCTTATCATTTTTAGGAGGAAGTGCAGATGTATCTACTTCTACTAAAACTTATTTAACTGGTTTTGAAAATTTTAATAATAAAAATTACGCAGGAAGGAACATAAATTTTGGGGTTAGGGAAAGTCTTATGGGAGCTTTTATTAACGGACTTTCTATTTCAGGATTAACTCCTTTTGCGGCAACGTTTTTATCGTTTGCAGATCATTTAAAGCCATCAATTAGAATGGCATCTTTAATGAATTTACCATCTGTTTATATATTTACTCATGATTCACTTACTGTTGCAGAAGATGGGCCAACTCATCAGCCAATAGAACAGTTAGCAATGCTTAGAAGTATCCCTAATCATTATACGTATCGTCCATCTGATTCAAAGGAATTAATTGGGTGCTGGCAAAACATATTAAATAGTAGAAAACCAAGTTCATTAATTATTTCCAAAAACTTATGTAAGGAAAAAGAAAGTACTAATATTTCCGAAGTGAAAAATGGTGCTTACATAGTAAAAAAAGAAGTAAAAAGACTATGCGGTATTATAATTGCAACGGGTCTAGAAGTTGATGTTGCTTTGGAAGTAAGCAATGAATTAATGAAAAAAGGATATGATTTAAGAATTGTAAGTATGCCTTGTATGGACTTGTTTGAAGAACAAAGCGAAAAGTATCGACAAGACATTTTACCAATTGGTTATAAAACTTTTGTTATTGAAAGACTATCATCTTTTGGATGGGAAAAATATGTATATAATAATAAATATTTAATTACTATGGATGAATTTGGAATGAGTGGTAAAAAAGATGATATATTAAAAGAAAGGAAATTGGATGTTGATTCCATTATAAAAAGAGTAGAAAAGTTATTAAAATGAAAAAGCTTATTTTTCATTTTTCATTATATTCATTTTAATTAATTAATATTGTAATATTTTATAATGATGATAAAATAAGAAGATAAGGTGGTATTATATATGCAAAATATGTTAGGAGAAATATTTCTAAGTCAATTTTATAGAGATTTGCATAATAGTGATGAAGTAATGCATGTTGCTTTATCTAGTGATAAAAAACTTAAAAGAATAAAAAAATATCTTGAATATTTAGAAAAAACTCATAATAAAGTTTTAGCAAGTCATAGAAAAAACGACTTAAAACTTCTTAAACAGACATATTACAAAAAGTATGTTATTAATGAAGTGGATATTCCTGATAAATATTATGCTATTAAAAACAATATTGATTTAGAAAAAACTCAACTTAGTGAAGTTTTAAATCCACAATTAAAAAAAGAGCAAGGTCAGGTTATAATAAACAATCAAAAAGCGTCGCTTGATGTATGGCTTGATTATTTTTTAAGTGAAGAATCATCAATTTATCCATTTTGGGTAAAGTACTGGGCGTTTCAAGGAATGCTTCAACTTGGAAAATATGATAAAAACAGTCATAAATTTAGTAGAAGAACTAAAGATACAACTTTTATGTTTCCAGAGCTTAATAAAGAAGCTTTATCTTTAACGATTGATGAGCTAATACGTTTTTTAGAAAAAAATGGTAATAGAAATATTAATGATAATATTTTTAAGAATTTACTTATAAGTGGAAGTTTTGCAAAGTTATATGAGTATGTAATAACTAAATTATTATTAAACGATGATTCTATTATAACAACAAATTCTGGAAAATGGATAAAATATGATTGTGGTAGCAACCATATGGAGCTTGTAAAATCTTTATCAGGTTATAATACGGGGTGGTGTACAGCAGGTGAGGGTACCGCTAAAGAATTGTTATCAAAATATGATATTTATGTTTATTATTCGTATGATGCTAATAATGAGCCCTTAGTTCCCAGACTATCAATAACTGTTTCAAAAAATAAACTATTAGAAATTAGGGGAATTTATAAAGATCAAAACATTGAACCTGGTATGGAAAAGATTGTTGCTCATAAAGCTAATGATTTTTTGAATAATGAAAAATATTTAATGGCAGCAAAAGACATGGAAAATTTAAGCTTTATTTATGATAAACATTTTGATGAAGAATTAACATTAGATGAATTAAAATTTTTATATGAAATAGATGGTAAAATTAATGGATTTGGTTATAAACAAGATCCTAGACTTCAAGAAATAATTGAAAGTAGAAATAAAAAAAAGGATTTAGCAAAAGTTTTTTCTTCTAATGAAGAGCAAATCGTTATTAATACGCATGAATTATCTAATAATAAAAAAATTGTTTATTGTTATGATTCATTAAATTCTAACGATACTCATAACCTTGCTTTAATTCAAATGGTAAGAGGAGATATTAACTTAGATGAACTAACAACAATTGAAAAATTAACGTTTCCAAAAGTAGTTGTTGGTGAGTTAAACTTAAGTAAGCTTGTAAAAGCTAGTGAAGTTATTTTACCAAGAGAAGTGAGAAGTTCATTATATTTAAATTCATTAGTAATTTTTAAAAACGTTACTTTTCCAAAAAACGTTGGAAAAAGTCTTTATTTAGATAGTTTATTAGTTGCAAATGGCGTTGTTTTTCCGGTTGAAATTGGAGAGGATTTAAGCTTAGATAGCGTAATAATCATTAAAGAATCAATTTTTCCAAGTAAAGTAGGGAGGACTTTAAGTTTATGCTCCTTAGTTATTGTTGATAATTTGATATTACCAAAAATCATAGGTGGGAACGTTGATTTAAGTAATTTAGTTATTGCTAAAAACGTTACTTTTCCAAATGTTATTGAAAAAAGTTTGAAATTAAATAGTGTTTTAGAAATTACAAATGTTACTTTTCCTGAAACAATTGGTGAAAGTTTAAACCTTAGTTCATTAACTTTTTGTAAAGAAATATTGTTTTCTAAATTTGTAGGAAATAATTTAAGTTTAGATTCTGTAACAGTAGCACAAAACGTAGTGCTTCCAGAAATTGTTTCTGGGAATCTAAATTTAGAAAATTTAAAATCCATTGAAAACGTCGCTTTTCCAAAAAAAGTTGGACAATCTTTAAATTTATATAACCTAACTTTGGCTAAAAACTTAATATTACCTGAAATAGTTGGTGGGAACTTACATCTTAATAATCTTATTTTTGCTGAAGGAATAACTTTTCCAAAAGAAGTTGGTGGAAAAATTTATTTAAATAGTTTGAAAACTTTAGATGGTTTAAAGTTACCAGAGTCATTAAAAAGCAAGGTGGTTTTACCTATTAATTTAACAGAAAAAATAAACAATATAAAAAATGACAATCAAAAACAGCATAAAAATATAAATT
>JAVXAN010000005.1:0-22940 GCA_036660495.1 Bacilli bacterium
CTCTAATAATATGTTGGTAAGTAACCATGTTTTTTATTCACCGATTAAAACTTATCTTAAGCATCAATATCATAAAAGCCTAATTCCCTTAGATACTTTTCCTTATCACGCCATTTATTAATGGTTTTAACAAATAGTTCTAAGTATACTTTTTTACCAGTCATTTGCTCAACATCTTTTCTTGCTAGAGTTCCAATTTCTTTTAGCATCTTTCCTTGCTTTCCAATAATAATGCTTTTTAAAGAATCTCTTTCTACAATTATTGAAGCATTAACAATTACTTTATCTTCTTTTTCAAGATAATCCTCTACCACACACGTTACCGCATGGGGTACTTCCTCGTTTGTTAACCTTAAAACCTTTTCTCTTATTACCTCAGCAATTCTAAATTCTAAAGTAGTATTTGTTAAATCTTCATCTGGAAAGTATTTAATATTATCTGGTAAATAAAGCTTTATCGTTTTAATTAATTCATTAATGTTATCATTTCTAAGCGCTGAAACGGGAATTATTTCCGTAAAGTCATATAACTTATTATATTCAATAATTATTTCAAAAAGTTTTTCCTTAACAATCTTATCAACTTTATTAAGAATTAAAAACACGGGTTTCTTGATCTCTTTTAATTTTTCAATTACAAACTTATCTCCAGTACCAAGTTTTTCAGTAACATCTACTAGAAATAAAATTATATCAACATCATCTATTGAAAAATAAGCTTGATCATTTAAACGTTCTCCTAATTTATGCTTGGGCTTATGAATTCCTGGAGTATCTACAAAAACAATTTGGCAGTCTTCTTCATTATATATTCCTTGAATTATATTTCTAGTTGTTTGAGCTTTATCGGAAGTTATAGCAACTTTATAGCCAACTAAACAGTTGATTAAAGTAGACTTACCAACGTTTGGTCTTCCTACTAAACTTACAAAACCACTTTTCATCTTTTACCTCCTTTTTCTTTTTTAATTATAACATTATTCTACTTAATTTAAAAGATTATAAAAACTACTGTTAATCATTAAAAAACTTCTTTCACGTTTATTATTACACGTTAAAGAAGTTAATACTACTTTTTACTTTAAAATTTCTGGAATAAAGATGTACATTCCAACAATTATCGATGTTATTGCTGAAATCAACACAGCCGAAGCTGCTACATCCTTTGCTACCTTAGCTTTTTTACTTTTTTTCAAACTATATAAATCAACAACAAGTTCAATTGATGAATTTATAAGTTCTGATGATATAACAAACGTAAATAGTAATAAAACAATAAGCCATTTAGTTAAACTGATTTTCAATATTAATCCCGTAATTGAAACAATGATCACTGCCATAAAATGAATAAGGAGATTCTGCTCTCTATTTATAAAGTTTTTAAAATTCATAAACTACCTAAATAACGCGATTATCTTTGGTAAGAAAACAGCTAACCACATTCCCATTGCCATCAAACTTGCAACAAAAACTGCTGCTGATGCAGTGTCCTTAGCTATTTTTGCTAAAGGATTAAACTCCTCAGTTACCATGTCAACAACAGCCTCAATTGCCGTATTAAATAGTTCTGCTACCAAAATAAGTGCCATCATTACTAAGATAATAACCCATTGGATTGGGGCAATTTTAAAACCAAAACCACAAACTATTACAACCGCTGTACAAGCCAAGTGTAGCGATAAGCTTTGTTCATTTAAATATGCGTATTTTAATCCTTCCCATGAGAACTTAACACTCATTCCAATTCTTTTAAGACTTAAATGCTTATAGTTATGTTCATCAACAAACTTTCCTCTTGATAATGTTTCTTTTTTATTTTTTTTTGATTCCATAAGTTTCCAATAACTCCTTTTGTAATTTAAACATAATTTCTTCTTCTTGTATTGTTTGATGATCATAACCCAACAAATGTAAAAACCCATGAGCAGCTAAAAAACATAACTCTCTTTTTTTACTATGCCCATATTCTTCCGATTGCTTTATAACCTTATCATAAGAAATATATATATCTCCTAAAACCCTAACAGTTGGCGTTTGAATTTGCTTATTATCTTCCAAAGCAAAAGTTATAACGTCAGTAGACCTATCAACATTACGATAAAGTTTGTTTAAGCTATGAATTTGTTCATCTTTAATTATTATAACATTAAATATAATGTTTTTCAATTTTAACTTTTTAGCACAACTTTTTATAAACTTCTCCATTACCGGTAAATCTTCAATATTATAACTTGTTTCATTAAAAACCTCAATATAATTCATGATAACATCCCCCAAAACCTAAAATGAAAAGCAACATAAATAATCAAAAATATAATAAAAATCATAATAACATTTAAAAAATTGCTACTTTTTATAAACTCAGGCATTTTTTTTACTATCTTGCTACTACTTTTATAAAATAAGTATCCTAAAACGCCACCCAAAACGTTTAATATAATATCATCAACATCAGCAGTTCTACCAATTGATATTTGAGCAAACTCAATTGATGCAGAAGTTATAAAAGTTAATAAAAAGGTTGGGAAAAACGACTTGTTTTTAACATAGTAAGAGGAAAACATTCCAAAAGGAACAAATAAAAGAATGTTTCCAATTACGTTTCTCACAAAAAATGGTGAAAAAATAGAATATCTAAATATTTCTTTAAATGGGACTAAATTATTAGTTCCATAATTGTTTTCTTGAAAAGTAACAATATAATAAAGCAATAATATATATATAATAAAGGCTAACATAGAAAGTTCTTTATATAACACGATCTTTTGCTTGTTACACATTAAGTAAAAAAGTCTTAGTGAAACAATAATAATGGTAAATATAAACACCATTGGCCAAACATTATGTGCTGCTTTTAAAAATATATCTGTAAACATTTTTTACCTCTTTTATTCGTCTTCTATAATAATTGGTTCAACGTCTTTATAATCAGTAATGTTTTCACAAACCTTAAAAAAAACATCTATTACTATTTTACTCTCTTTCACAGAAAAACTCAAAGTTTTTTTATCTATTATAAATTCATCGTCATCTAATTTTGTTTTTATTTTTTTAGTAGCAATAACTAAAGCTTTTTTAATGGCTTTTTCTTTAGTTAAAACTTGCTTTTTTATGATGGTTTTTCTTTGTCTTTCTTTTCTAATTGTAAATGGAATTATGTTGCTTTTTATTAAATACTTTTTTCTCTCTAAATAAGCATTTTCATAACCACTTCTTAAAGAATACTTTTTAGAAAAAAACTCAATAATAATATTACTTTTGATGTTATTAGTATAAATAATTTCTTTATAGTATAAAGGATACTCGACTTTAACATTATACCATGTTTCAGCATATACTACTCCTTTAGAAACGACCTGCCCCTTAACTGTTTCATCTTTAATAATATCTCCAGATATTATTATATCCCCTTTTTTAACATAATCATTTGTCTTTTTTAAAATAGTCCCTTTTTCAGCTTCAATTTTTGTTATAATACCGTCTTTAGACGCTACAATATGACGATTATTAATAATATCTTCTTTTTTATTAATTTTTCTTTCTGTTACTTTAACAATTATTTTACTACCTATTTTTTCAATTTCAAGCCATTCTATTTTATCTTTATTATTATTTATTATATTGTTTTTCACTAAGGATATTTTATTAAAGTTTGGTAAAAAGTAAAAAGTTCTAATGTTATTATCATAAAGTTCTTCCGCAATTAAAGTCCTAATTTTTTTATCATTATGAATTACATCTATATCAAAGGTAAGTTTACTTAAAAAAAACAGAAATATTAACCCAACTAGTGCTGAGACTAAAAAATACGGGTTATCTTGAACATACTTTTTTATGCCAATTATTCCATAATATTTTATTACTTCTATTTTATAGCTACTTTTTGGGCTAATTAACATAAGATAAGTACTGTAGCTTGTTGTTAACGTTATTTCGTTTCTTGATATTTCTTTATACTTTTCAAAAACATTTTTATTAATAAAAGATCTTTTTATAAAAAGCCTAGGGTTCTTACCAATAACTTTTATTTTTACTTTATTCATTAATATCACCCAGTAAAATTTTTTCTATTTTACCACCAATAGTTAATTCTTCTTTATACATTTCATTTATTGATAAATGTTTTCCTTCTATCGTTACCTTTTTATCTTTACTAATAACAACAATTTTTGACTCACTAAAAACATCTACTTTATCATAAAAATATATTTTTGTTTCATTATTAATAATTTTTATTTCAAAAATATTACACTGCGCATATTCATCTAACATTCTTTTTAAATCCATAAAATCACCACTAAATTTTATGCAAAAAAAAGCTTACTATTCTAAGTAAGACTTTATTTGGTTAAAGAAATGTTAATTAAGCATCGTGTCTATCGTGTCTTGCTGCTTTGCGACTATTTTTAATAGCTTCCTTCTTAGCGTTTCTTCTTTGAACTCCTGGTTTATCATATGCTGCTCTTTTTTTCACTTCTGAAGGGAGACCGCTTTTTGCTACTCTTTGTTTGAATTTTTTCAACGCTCCATCTACGTTACCATTTTTAACTGATACAGTTATCATTTCTCTTTCCCCCCTCTCCTTTTTTCTATTTGTAATTATAACACCCATACATATATATTTCAAGAGTTTTTGTTTACTTTGCAATAAAAAACGACAAAATTTAAAATAATTTTGCCGTTTTGTCTAAATTAGATCGAACAAGATTTATTGTTTATGAACCTTCTAAGGCTACTTCCCAAAAAACGTCCTATGTCTAAAAACGAATTTAGCCCTCTAAATAAAGAGTTAATTAACGTCCCACTAATTGTTCCACATGCCTTGATTTGCTTTGACTCTGATGCTTTTAGTTTCATTTTACGCCTCCTTCCTAACGACATCTAAATGGTCTTGTATAT
The DNA here is from genome assembly GCA_036660495.1 of Bacilli bacterium. Lineage (GTDB taxonomy): Bacteria > Bacillota_I > Bacilli_A > RF39 > UBA660 > JAVXAN01. The sequence continues at coordinate 4,900 of JAVXAN010000005.1, forward strand.
CCATCAAATATACCAACTAAAAAAGTTATACCCGCAATTATCCCCGCGACTATCCAACCGCTAACTGCTCCACCTTTAATACTTTTTAATTCGCCTAAATTTAACTTTTGCATTTAACTTTCCTTTCTGTTACTGTATTTTGTATGGTTATTTGCTTATTAAACATGTCTACGTTTGAATTTCTATGAGAAATTAAAATTACCGTTTTATCTTTATAATATTTATTTATATTACTAAGAATAATTCTTTCCGTTTCTACGTCTAACTGATTTGTTGTTTCATCAAAAATAATTATGCTACCAGAGTTTAATAAAGTTTGTGCAATAACAAGTTTTTGTATTTGTCCACCTGATAAATTAGAATTAACACCATCAATTAAATAATTATAATCAACGTTGTTTTCTTTTAAGATATCTTCTACCAAAGCAGTTTTAACCGCTAAAGACACATCTTTTTTACCTAAAGCAATATTTTCCTTAATGGTAGTTAAAAAAAGTCTTGCTTTTTGATCAACGTACGTAACGTTTTTTCTTATTGTTTCATCACTATATTCATTTATACTTTTATTATTTATAAATATCTTATTTGAATAAAATTGTTTGGTTATTAATTTAAATAAAGTTGACTTACCACTTCCTGTTTTCCCTGTTACTAAAAGCCTATCTCCCTTATTAATAATAAGGTTAACTTTATTTAAAACCATCTTTGAATTATATTTATAATTTAAATTTGCACACGAAATAGTGTTTACATCAAGTGATTGTTCCTTTTCTACTAAATTAGGTTTAAAAATAGTCTTAACCCTTTCATAAGTACTCTTATAATTTGAATATTCTAATTGCAAACTACAAATATTAATTCCAGAATTAATAAGCATCCCTTGTAATGATAAAATAAAAAGGATTTTAGTAACGCTTAGCTTAGTAATTATACAAATTGCTATACTAATAACCGTAATAAAAGTAATAAGAACGTTACTTAATAGTGTTTTACTATTATGAACATTAAATAAAGACCTTATAGAAGAAAGTAAAGATTCATACCTTTGACTTATTTTGTTAGTAAAATACTTCTCTTTACAAAGATTTTTAATTGTTAGTATTCCATTAAAAGAATCAACTAGTTCTCGGCTTAAAGACTCATCTCTAATTTGTAAATCATATGTCATATTACTTAAGCTTTTATTATAAAAGAAACTAATAAGTACTAAAACTATAATATATAATAAACTTACCAAAAACACGTGATAGTTAGTAATAAAAATAAATAGTAAAGAAAAAATTGCCAAAAATGCTTCTACCATGAAAACTTCAATAAACTTTATTATTACTTCTTTTATATAAGATAAATCGTTTACTTTTGATATTAATTCTCCGGAAGCGTTTTTTTGATAAAAACTGTATGGGAGGTAAAACAACCTGTTTAATGCTTGCATGGTAACTTGTTTATCAACAAGAACTTTTAATTTTAAAGATAATTTACTTTTATAATGTAAAATAAAATCTTTAAAAAAACTTATTAAGAAAAAAATTAATAATGTTATCAACACTTTTTCTAAAGCTTTTTTTAATAATAAAAGGTTGATTATGAATGACGTTAAATAAGAAACTAAAATACTTAAGAAAACAAAGATAAGTGATAAAAAAATAATTTTAGAAATTAAATACTTATTTTCTTTAAAAGATGTGAAAAAACTTTCTTCATTATTATTAAATACAATTGAAACCCCAGTATACACCTTATTAAAATCACTTATTTTACTGTTATATATTCCTTTAGCAGGATCATATATAACCAAATTATCATTCTTTTTACTTTTAACAACAACAAAATGTTGTAAGTTATTTTCCGTTAAAACATGGGCAATAATAGGAAAGTTTGCTTTTGAAATATCATATTTTTTATATCCGCTAGCACAAATATCTTTTTTCTTAAAATATTTTATTATGTCATAAGCACTCATTCCATCTTTTTGAACATCAAATTTATCTTTTAAATCTTCATAATTTATTTTTACACCCTTTAATTTTAATATCATCGTTAAACAAGCAACCCCACAATCATTAATTGACGTTTGTCTAACAAAACAGTTTTGTTTCATTATTTACCTCCCATGTATATTTTTTGCTATAAAAGTAATTAACCCGCTAAAAATAGTTACTATTTTTAAATCATTGTATTTTTAAGAATTTAATGATAATATAAATAAATATTAATAAAGAGGTAAGTATGTTAAAAAAAGAAGATTTAAAAAATTGCGTAATAATTTACAATCCAATTTCAACAGGGTTTAAGGAAAATGATTTAAATTTAATTGCCAGTACTGTCAAAGGCAAAGGATATAACGTTGACTTTGCTAAAAGCATGTATTCAGGTCATGTTATTGATTTAATAAAACAAGCTGATGCTAAAAATACCTTAATAATTACCCTAGGCGGTGATGGAACAGTTGGGGAAGTTTATAAAGGGTTATCTCAAATAAAACAAAAAGGGATTTACTCTCACGTTCCTACTGGAACAACTAACGACATGGCTAAGAATTTTAACATAATTAACAAAGAACCAGATTTGGTTGTTAGAGACATTCTAGACGGTAATATAAAGCAATTTGATACTTACACCGTTAATGGCGTTCCGGCCGCATACTGCTCGGTTTTCGGCTACTGTGCTCATGTTCCTTACATTACAACTCCTGCTTTAAAAAAATGTTTTGGGCATGGAGGATATGTTATAGCCGCTATGAAGGATTTTTTAAAAGGACCTGAGCAATATAATATAACTTATTCTGATACAACTACCACTGGTAATGATGATTTTATTTTAGGCGCAGTATCAAACAGCTTAGGTTTTGCAGGAATTAACCTTTATAAAAACGCGAAACTTGATGATGGTTTAATTGAACTATTATTAGTAAAAAAAGTAAACATTAGTACTATTGCAAAGGTTTTTAAAGATTTTCTAAATAACCGCGTTGATTTAGAAAAGTTAAACGATATTATTGTAAGCAAACAAGCTTCAAAAATATCACTTACTTTTAATGATGAATTTCCTAATTATCCTTTTGATATTGATGGAGATAAAGCAAACGTTTTTCCCACTAAAGAAAATCCAACGGTTGACTTTATGGTTGGTAAAAAGATTAAAGTATTAATAAGAAAATAAAAAAACCAGATTATTTTTAATCTAGTTTTTATTTTTATATGGTGTCCTGTAAAGGATTTGAACCTTTGACCCACGCCTTAGAAGGGCGTTGCTCTATCCAGCTGAGCTAACAGGACTTAACTTGTTCTTTAAAGAACAAGTTAATTATAACCTAAAAATACTAATTATTCAAGATTTTTTATCACACTTTTAGTAATTTCTTTATCATTTATCATAAAAACAACTTCTTTCACATCATAATTTTCTCTGACTGATAACGTTATTGTATATATTACCTCTTCTAATATTTTAGAAGTATTTATATCTTCAAATAAATACTCGTTAAAATTTAATTTTAACGTATCATCTTTTACTTCGTAATTTAGTAATTTAGTATTATAATTTAAAAAACTCATTAAGTTTGTTTCATATATTGGTGATGAGGTTAATTGATCAATTATTATCTTTATTTTTTCACGATTGTCATTACTAACCATAGTAAAAGGTACGTAGTAAAAGCCACTATTATTTTTATTTACATAATAAACGGTAACCTTTGAGGCATCTTTAGTATTATTAATATTATACGTTTTATTAATACCATAGGACCTTGTTAAAGGCTGTTTAATCATCTCTTTAGTATTTGGAAGCATTGTAAGCTTTTTACCATCTACGTTAATATAAACGTTTTTTACCGAAGAAATTGTAGTAAAGTTAAAGATAATCATTTCCATAGCTTTAACTTCATTTTCCTTGTTTATCTCATAAAACTCTTTTGAAAAATCAATAGTTATGTTGCCATCTTTTATAGTTAACGTATTTATTATTAAGTCAGAGGGCAATAAAGCTTTAAATCCGTTTGGAACGTTATTTTCATACTTACCTTCAATTTTCATAAGCTCAATTAATTTTTTTGCGTACTCTTCATCATCGTTAGCTGTTAAATTCACCTTACACCTTCCAACGTACCCATCTTTATCAAGTAAAAACACTTCTTGTTTTTTAATACTAGCACTCGTCTTAATAGAAGTATTATCTTCTAACGTATATTCCTTATTAACGGGAAAAACCAATAATAAAAATAACAAAACAAGCATTCCAGTAGTCCTAAAAATTTTATTATAAGCAAATTTTCTTAACATGACATCCTCCAATAAATAATATGAAAAAGTCGCATAAATATGCGACTTTTACAGCGTAATTTCGTTAAGTTTAATTAATTCAATTACCGCACAAGCTCTTCCTTTTACACCGAGTTTTTGCATTACATTAGAAATATGATTCCTAACGGTTTTCTCGCTAATTCCTAACTTTTCAGCTATTTCTTTTGTGGTTTTATTTGTTATTAAATAATTAAATATTTCTTTTTCCCTTTTCGTTAATATTTCTTTTCCCATCATTTCCCCCACTTTCTATAATAAGAGGTATTTTAATATTTTTCCTATATTATTTTATGTTGGGAAAACAAAAAGGTACTCATTTACTTTTCAAATTTAACCGAAACATACATTTTAGAATCATATGACTCTTGAACAAGTCTCATTACACTGTTAGCAAGAACATAATCATGATCTTTTTTTTCAATAGTAACACTAACTTTATTATTTTCTATTTTTATAAATGAATCTAACTTTAATTGTGATTTTACCTTTTTTTCTAATTCTTCTTCTTTTGCTTTTGTTTTATCTATTGATTTAAGCTGCTCATAAGCATTGTTTTTTTCTTCAGTAGTTGAAGTTTTACTAGTTAATACTTCATTATAGCTAGCAGCTGTTTCGGCTCTTTCCTCATCTGATTCAACTTGAAGTGAAGTTAAAACACTAGTTTCTGTTACGGCTACTTCTTCCTTCGTTTTTGCAGTTTTATCTTTAGGTCCAATTGTTGTTAGTAATTCACTAGGCATAGTTATATAATACACACTCAGCACTAATATTAAAGTAAATAAAGTCAAAAACCACATCTTTTGTTTATTTATCATAAATCCTCCTGCTCTTTCTAATTAACTATATGCACTTACTAAAAAACTTTTACAAAATTAATTTAAAAAAAAACAAGAATATTAAAATTCTTGCTTTTCTACTTGCAATACTGCATTTGCAAAAGGCATTATTACGTTTAACTTGTCTTTTAATTCTTGTTCTTTTTTATTTAATTCTTGTTCTTTTTCATCCAAACCAGCCTCAAATCGATCAAGCTCTGCTTTTTTAGATTCAGCACTTGTAATTAAATCATTGACAAAAGCATCATCTTCTTTTAACTGATTTTCATGAATATCAAAATTAGTTTGTCTTTCATCAATCGTTGATAACCTTTTTGATAACCTCATGATTATTTCTTCAACTAATTCTTTTTCATTTATATCAGATAACAAAGTTTCTTTTTCCTCTTTTAACGTAATAGGAACAATTGGAGTATAACCATCATTATCCTTAACCTTTGGTTCAATGTTTAAAACTGGAGATTTTGCTATTTTCAATATTTCTTCAACATCATATGCTGGTCTTATAATTTTTTCGGTTTCTGGTAAAACCTCCTCCAATTTTTCCTTTGGAGAATCTTCTTCAAAAGCAAAAGTCTTCAACTCAACGGTAGGTTCTACAATCATTGGAGATGCTTCTTCAATTTTAATTTCCTCGACTTCTGGTAAAAAAGGCTTTAACTCTACTTCATTTTCTCTTATAACATTAAAATTAATGTTATCATTTAACTTTAGCATAGGTGTTTCTTCATCAAAATCAACCGCTGAATTTAAAGATGACCCAACCTCATTAACAAAATTATCTAAATATAACTTACTAATAACGTTTAAAGTAGCACTAATTGATTGATATAATTCTTTTTTATATAAAGAAAAATTATTAATCATTTGAGCACTATCCAAATTATTACTATTAGTTAATGCTTTAATAAAATCATTTATTTTCTCTTCAATTTCTTCATTAACACCATATTCATTAAAAAAATCAATTCTTTTTATTTTAACAATTTCTAAGTACTTGTTATTTAACAAATTATATAAATTATCAATAAAATTATCTTTTTCGTCACTTGTAGTTATCCTAGCATTTTCAATTTTATCATTTATTTTTTCAACAAATTGTTCATTAACTCCTTCAACACTTCTTAAGTCTTTTATAACATATGACTCAATAATTCTTAAAATCGGATTAGTTAGGTTTTCCTTAGCTAAAACCGTCGTATTTGAAAAATCCAACTTATAATTTGAAATAGTTACCAATTCACCTACTAAAGCTGTTGTTTTACTATCAATCGTGCTATTTAAATTTCTTAGTTCTTTACGATACTCATTATTATTTTCACATACTTTTTCAAGGACGTTTTTTAATAGCTTACTCATTATTACTACCTCCTTCAACTTCAGACGTTTTAATGTTATTTAATCCGTTAATTAAAGGCTTCATGTTTAAGAAAATAACTTCTGCTTCTGACAATCTAGCATTTAGAGATACTTCACGGTTGTTTAATTCTAACTGTCTTTGTGATAAAGCGTTTTCTCTTGAAATATTAACTTCAATGTTTTTATTAGCAGAAATTAGCCTTTGCTCAATTTCGTTCTTCCCATTTTCTTGAGTTTTTTCTTTCCTTATTAACTTTTCTTCTCTAGTATTAAGACTAAGTAACGTTTTATTAAACAACGTCATATCATCATACTGATTAAACTTATTTATTTTTTCTTCGTTTTCTTGAATTTCAACATCATCGTTTTCAAAACTACTAACTGTAGAATAATCGTTAACGTTTTCCATAATTTTTTCCCCTTCTTCTTTTATATCTTCTTTTATTTCTTTTTTTAATTCTTCTTCTAATATTTTTAAATACTCATTATCTAAATTTTTAATTATGTTTATTAATGATTTTTCAAGTTCTCCTTTAGCCTTATTAATTAGTAAGTTAACACTATCTGCTAAAAAGGAGTTTTCCTTTACTAGTGGAATTATATTATCATCAGCATACCTATATAAATTATTAATTATCTCATCAATATTTAGATTTTCTGTCATATTTAACTGATTCGTATCCTTGTTTTTATTTAATTCAGTTAAATAATTATCCTGCAAATCATTAATTTTCATTTTTTTTAAAGCGTAATCTTCAATAAAAGTATCATTAGTTATTTGTAATGCTAAAGAATCAATAAATAGTTTCCTTTTTATTTTCTTAATTATTGGCACCCCAACTAATTCATTTACTTCTTTTCTAATAACTTCTTCTGTTATATTAAAATTCAAACCATTTAATAAACTTATAAGTTCTTCTGCAAAATGATAAATTTCAATGTTAACGTTACTAACCAAAGTATCAGAAATAACCATATCATTTAAAGTATTACACCTTAAAAGAACGTTGTTCTTTATTCTTTCAATTATCCCAAGCATCACACAAAGCCTCCTAATTTTTTCCCCTTTTAAAATATAAAGCATACATACTCTATATTATAACTATCAATATTTTAACATAAAAAAAGATAAATTTAAACATTAAATTCATCTTTTTTCTTACATATCTGCTTATTCCTTTGTTTTACAAGCTTTTTTGACCATATAATTATTATTAATAACATTGAAAATAAAGAAATAATTTTAGGAAATGATAAGCTTATGAGTGCTTATAATAAAGAAATAATTAATCCGGTTTTCATTCCTTTTGGATAATAAATGATTTTAACCTCATGATTTCCAGGTGGAACATCAAAAGCTAAGAAAGAATCAGCAATTTTATAAGTATTAACTAGTTGTTTATCAATAAACACTTTCCATCCATCATCATACGTAATACTTGTAAATGCTAACTGATTTTTATTAGCAGTAATACTACCTTCAAACATATTATCTCGATATTTTTTTATGTTCATTTGACCCTTACTAAGGTAATCATAAAAACGGTTAAAAGCCAAATCATCAATACTATATGCATAAAATTTTAACTTAGCATTTGAATTTGAACCGGTGTTTATTCTAACTAAAAAACTTCCCTCTTCTAAAAGCCCCGTATCAAGAGTAAAGTATTCATCTGAAGTAATATCATATCTAACTCCATTTACTTCAAAGCTTTTAACTTCAGAACCCCCAACGTATAAATAAACGTTACCTCTTTTTTCATTATATAATGTTAAGTCTATGTAATTACCATTATTATTTTCATCAAACCTATATTCATACTCTCCATTAGTTTTAGAAAAATATTCCTTACTAGTAAAACTAGCGTTTTTAGTCTCAATAACGCTTACATCTTTATATATGTTATTTACCCCAGTTGATAAAAGGACAAAGTTGGATTGATTATAAAAAGGCATGTATGAAGATAAACTCCAAGCTTTTAAATTAGAATTCACCATGTATATAGGAGATAAACTATATTTATAATTTACTAAATTAGTGCTTTTTTCTTTATCAACAAAGGCATAATACGGATTTACTAAATATGAACCCAGAAGATATTTAACCGAAAACATAGTATTATAAACAGGTGTTTGATAATATTTATAATAATAACTATTAATATTATTACCAGAAAGTCCTAACATTCTTTGTGTTTTTGCCATGCTTTCATAAGCCATTGATGAAAACGCAGATATTCCTGGATAATCATACCAAGCACCGTCATTTAAAGTTAAATAATTAGTGTTTTCAATTCGGTAAAAACTGTTATCCTTTTCTTTAACCGTGCAAATAAGTTTATTAAACGGATCTTTTGTACTCATAAAGTTTTTAATATCATGATTAATTGACCAGTTGTTTTTTATACCCCATGTAACTTCTGACATTATAAAAATTATTAAAAAGCATTCAATAACACGCCTTGGAATAAATTTAAAATTACTAAATAAATACGTAATAAAATAAAATATTACAAAAATTAAGCAAGTTAAACATTCGAGACTATCTAGATTAGCAAATTTAAACTTATATGCTAAAAAAATAAATAACGTTACTATTATAAAAGATGTATAAACCCCAAAGCGATTAGCTTTTTTTAAATTTACATACGAATAACTTGCAATGGTTATTAAGGTAAATACGTATAAAAATGAATAGCGATATGGCAAGTCATTTGGAACGTGAAAAGCGTGCCACATAAAATCAATTTGATTTATGCTAAAACTAGCTAAAAAGAATATAATAGCTAGAATTGCCATCAGTTTAAACTTAGTATTTACTTTCCGGTTGAAAAATAGTGATATTATTAAAACAAGTGTTAATAATCCACAATAAACGTTAGGCAGTGGTAACACATCACTTGCAAAAACCGTTCTTGAAACTCCAGAAAAATGATTAAAAACATAATCAATTAAGTTAAAATTAGACATAATAGAGGGGAAAGCATCAGTTGTTGCAGAAATACTTTGTAATGAATAAAATAAAGGAATTAAGAAAACCGCTACTAAAGCTCCAGCTAAAAGGCTTGAGAAGAAAAAAATAGCAAACTTTTTTATAACGTTTTTAATTTTAAAGTTACTTGTATATAAAAAGTATGCCAGAAAATATATAACCGAAAAAGCACAAATCATGTAACCAATAAAATAATTAGCAAGAAGCATTAAAGCTAAAGAAAGTATGTATATTAAAGGTTTTTCTTCTTTTATTAATTTATGAATACCATACATAATAATTGGTAAAAAAACCATTCCATCTAACCACATAATATTCCAATAATAAGCACAAAAATATCCTGAAAACGCGTATAAAAGTCCAAACATACATAAATATATACCATCTTTTTTCATAACTTTTTTTAAATAAAAAGCCATAGTAACAGACGAAGTTACTGCTTTAATAGCAATAATAATACTAAAAGCCATAACAACGTTTTCCTTTTTAAATAATAATAGTAATATGTTAAATGGACTAGATAAGTAATTTAAAAAATTTCGAAAAAAAGGAATTCCTCCACCAGTATTAAATGAAAACAAGAACGTTTCACCTGATTTTATACGATCATATAACTCGTTTAATAATGGGCCATACTGATGATAAAAGTCAACATCAAGCATTGAATTATTACCAAATGGAGCAATTTCTTTTAAAGTATATATTATAGATATAACTACACTAGATAACAAAAAAGTAAGTAACAAGTACTTGTTTTTTTTAATAAACGTTTTTGCCTTATCTATCATATAATCACCAAAAACATTTTAACATAAAAAAAAACGTAAAACAAGGCTTACTTTATTCTAAAACGTTTTTTAAATTAATATCTTCTTTTGTATATATATTTAAAGTATTATTAATATCAAGTGTTGCTAAAATTATGTTTTTATAATTTAAATATCCTTGTTCTTTTAAAGCGTTTTTTAACCATACTTCGTCTTTTTCCATGTTAATCAAATTTTTTTTCATTATTTTACTATCAATAATTATGTTAGCACATAATCCAACCGTTTTGGGTTTTAAATTTATATCTTTTACCGTTAAAACCTTATTCTCTGCTTTTGGTAAAAAACTAACCTTACCATTAGCTTCCATTATTGCCCATTGTATTTCACCCACGTCAAAATATCCACTAATTCTACTTTGTTCTAAAAAATCATTAATATCAAATTTAAGTCTCTTTAAGTTTTTTTGAACAAATTTTCCTTCTTGAACAATAATAGTAGGCGTACCCATAAAAAATCTTCTTAGATAAATACTTTTCATGGTTAAATATGAAACTAAAGTTGCCACTATCCCAAAAATAAGCAAGGCAACTAACCCATTTGTAACTTGGCTATCAACGTTCATAGTCATTTCAGCAGCAAAATTACCAATTGATATTCCAATAACATAATCAAACAAACTAAGTTCAGATACTTGTTTTTTACCAATTAATTTAGTTACTAAAAACAAAGCAATAAGTGAGAAAAAAGCTCGCTGAGAAACTATTATAATTTCATACCAATTAGTATGTATAATATCATTTATCATTTATATCACCTATAATTATAATTAACGATATAATTCTAATTATACAAAAATAAGTAGAATGTAAAATTCTACTTATTGAGTCACTACCTCTGTACTTTTTGTTTCTGTTGCTTGACCTTTTTCAATAATTCCGTTTTTAACTATTTGCTTGATAGTTTCACTTCCTTCATCAAAATACTCTATTTTAAAATATAAAACCCTAGTTTCATCACTTTCAGCAAATTTAATAGTCCCTGCTATATCGCTTATATCAACCCCAATATAACTTGTATCACCAATTTTATAGGCAATTTTAGTAATTGAAGCATTAGTACAATCGGTATCATACCTAGCTGATGCCTTTTTAATATCACTTAACTTTAAACCACATGATCCATTTGGACCTTTTTTAATATAATCATCAGGATTATACCTAGCAATAGCATATTTATCTATCTTACTAGAATTAGCATTATACACAACTTTTAAGTCAATATCTTGAGCTAACTGCTCCTTAGATAATTCAATTAAATCATCAGTTTTTTTAGAATTTAAAACTTGATAAGAAGCTTTTCCTACTCGGTACTGAATTTCTGCTACTTTAGCATTATCACAGTTAAGGTTATATTTTATACCAAATGATGCCTTACTTACCGAAGTAAACTCACACTTTCCACTTGCGTCTTTTATTACTTTTATAATTACTGAAGTACTTATGTTACTTGAATCCATAGTAGTAATTTCTACTTTAGTAGTACCCTCAGCGTTTCCAGTTACTATACCTTCTTTATCAACGGTAGCTATTTTTTCGTTATTACTTTTATAACTTAACTTCTTGTTTCCAGCTACCGAAGGCTTAATAGTTAAATATATTTTTCTCGACGTTCCAGATTTTATGGTAATTGTTTTAGAAATTGCATTAATATCAGATATAAGTACGTTTTTATCAATGTTTGCTTCAGCTTTGAAATTAAAGTTTCCAAAGCCAAACATACTTCCATATCCAATAATCATTAAACAAATAACAATGAAAAAAGAAACTGATGCAAATATTAAAGATTTTTTCTTTTGCTTATTATCAGCTAATCTTGGTCTTCCAACTTTTCTTTTTTCTTCTTTATCAAAATCTAAAAACTCTTCCATACGCATCTACCTTATCCTCTATATAAATAGTACCATTAAAAATATTCCCTTTGCAATTAAATCTTATACGTTTTGTAAATGGTTTGACAATATAAGGACTTTTATTTACAGTGCGTTTTAAATCAAAAAAAGAAGCTTTTTTAGCTTCTTGACTGGTATTTACCATCTTTAGTTGAAACGATAATTGAATCCCCATCATTAATAAATAATGGTACTTTAATAACTAACCCGTTTTCTAAAGTAGCATCTTTTTGAGCTCCAGATGAAGTGTTACCCTTAACCGCTTGTTCTGTTTCTGTTACAACATAGTCAATTTTTTCAGGTAAATTAATACCAATTAATTCTGAACCATAAAAAACTAAATCAACAATTAAGTTTTCTTTTAAATACTTTAAATTGTCCCCAATTTGACTTTCAGATAATTCACTTTGTTCATAAGTTTCCATATCCATAAAAGCGTAACTATCACCAGCTTGGTATAAATACTGAGTTTCTTTTTTATCAATGTTTGCTTTAGCAATTTTAATGTTAGTATTGTAGGTATTTTCAATAACCCCACCAGTTCTTAAGTTTTTTAACTTAATTCTAACAAAAGCTGCTCCTTTACCAGGTTTAACGTGTTGAAACTCAACTATTTGATAAATATTACCATCTATTTCAACTGTCATTCCGTTTTTTATATCATTTATATTAAACATGTTTTTCCTCCCTACTTTTTATTTGAGTTTTTAACACATTAATAGAATTTAAATATCTCTTGTTTTCTTCTTCATTTAATTTAAAACTAAGGGTTTTTTTGATTCCTTCTTTATTTACAATTGAAGGCATACCAACATATATATCGTTTTTTTCATCATAAGAAGAAACCGTTAAAATCGTGTTTTCATCACCTAGAATAGCGTTAGTAATTCTAACTAAACACATTCCAATTCCGTAATGTGTAGATCCTTTTTGTTTTATTATTTCATATGCCGCACTTTTTACGTCCGCACTTATTTTATCTAATTCATCACAGCTAATAAAATCAGTAATTGGCATATTCCCTACAAATGAGGATGACCATGGAGTGAATTCAGAGTCACCATGTTCACCAAGAACGTAGGCGTGAACGTTCTTACTATTAACTTTTAATCTTTCCCCTAGAGCATATCTAAGCCTTGCAGTATCAAGCGTCGTTCCACTACCAATTACCCGGTTTTTATCAAAAGCAGAATGCTTCATCGTAATGTATGTCATCGCATCAACAGGATTAGTTGCAATTAAATATATTCCATTAAAATTAGTTTCATTTATTTTACTAATTATACTTTTAAATACCTCATCATTTTTATTAATTAAATCAAATCTTGTCTCCCCAATGTTTTGGTTTTTTCCCGCTGCTAAGCAAATAATGGTAGCATCATTGCAATCATTATAATTACCCGCTCTTATTATCATTTTAGATGGTGCAAAAGGCATCCCATGATTTAAGTCTGATGCTTCACCCTTTATCTTTTCTTCATCTAAATCAATAAGAATAAGTTCATCTACTTTAGTTTTTTGATTTAATAAAGCATAAGCATAACTCATTCCAACATTACCACAGCCTATTATTACGACTTTATTATGCATAGTTCCTCCTTAAAAAAATAAGCCAAATTAGCCTATTAGTTTTTTGTTTCTTTATGTGCGGTATGACATCTACATCTTGAACAAAACTTGTTTATTTCCATACGTTCAGGATCGTTTCTTTTATTCTTTTCAGTACGAATTCTTGCCTCGCCACAATTAGGACATTTCAAAGTAATGTTTACCCTGTTTTCATTTTTTGCCATAATTAATTCCCTCCTTTTTGGATAACTAAGGATATTATACCAAATTATTTATAAATTTCAAAGAATTTATTTGAAATTCTTGAAGTTATTCGCTTGTTTACGTTACTTATAAACGTTGATCCGTGCTTTTTATGACTAACGTGAGGAGAAATAACAATAATGCTCATTTTAGGATTATCACTTGGTGCATAGCCAATAAATGACTTACTATATGTTTCAGTATCAACTACTCCATCACCATCAGCATCAAAAAAGCTCTCTGAAGTACCTGTTTTGCCCGCTGGGCTTGGACTTTTACCCATATATCCTCTTCCTAAGTATCCATCCATAACACTCCATAATCCTTCTTTTACTCTTTTAAAATACTTGGGATCAATTTCTGATTTATTAAGCACTACTTTTTGATATTTTTTAATAACCTCACCAATTTCATAATTATCAGTTGCTTTTCTAACCTCACTAACTAAGTTTAGTTTCAACCTTTCACCTTCATTTGCAATAGTATTAACATATTGAACAAGTTGAAGAACCGTATAAGTATCATACTGACCAATTACGTAATTTAATAAAAGGCCAGAATCAAATTTTTTACCCTCATAGCCTGATGTTTCACTTGGTAAATCAATTTCACTTTTTACGCCAAGACCAAGGGTTGCAAATGTTTTTCGATAAGTATCTAGAATACTTTTATCTACTTTTGCAGGCATGTTATAATAATAATTAAAACCTGCTACTTTTAAAGCAAGCTGGAACTGGTATGAGTTAGAGGAATATCTAAGAGCAGTAATATCATTTAAGGCTCCTAAACCGTTTTTCCAAGAACATTTTTGTTTAACCCCTTTTAATTTTATGCACTTATCATAAAATACGTCACCAAACTTTAAATTACCAGTTGAATATCCAACTAACATTGAAGCACCTTTTACTACTGAACCTGGTACGTTGCTACCCGTTAAAATATTAGTTGTGTAATCATATGATTTATAGCCAGTTTCAACTTCTACTATTTGTTTAGATGCAAGGGCTAAAACCTCTCCCGTTAAAGGACTAGTTACTACTGATGATGAATAGTTATAAAAATCAGTATTAGCCTCCTTTTTTGCATTTATTAATTCCTCTTCAAGAATTTTTTCTAATTCCACTTGTAAATCAATATTGATAGATAAAACAATATCGTTACCTCTTGTTCCCTTCTTAATTAACTTTTTTACCCCGTTTTTAATCTCATACTTATCTTTAGTACCTTTTAATACATCTTCATATTGTAACTCTAAATAACTAATTCCAACTCGGTCATTTAGCGAGTATCCTTTTTTCAAATAACTAGCCTTAAGTTCTCTTGGAACTCCCTGAGTACTTGTTGATACCGTTCCTAAAATCTGCCTTAAAGTATCACCATATGGATACGTCCTCTGCCAAGAAATAGAGGCATCAACCCCTTTTAGTTTATCCTTGTTTTCAATAACAAAAGCATATTCTTTTTCATCTGCATCATTTTTAATGGTTTTTTCATCGTATGAATAACCATTATTCATCAAATAATATATATAAGCTGCTTTTTTATCATTATCATTATATTCACTTATTTCTTCATCAGTAACTCTTTTTTCTTTTAACGTTTCAAGTTCTGTAGCCTTTAACTTTCTTCTTTCATATAATTCATATTCCTTATCAGTAATTTTATTATCTGCTTTAGTTTTATTATTAATAATCCAAAAACGTTTTAGCATTTCTTCTGTTAGCCTAAATGAATCAACGTTTAGCTTTGAAGCTAAAACGTATGCTAAAAGCACTTCATCTTTAGTAGTTATCCCATTTTCTTTCTTATAACTAATTTTATTTACACCAACATTATCCACAATGATTTTATGATTACAGTCAAGGATTCTTCCCCTTGGCATACTCTGTCCGTATATAGTTTTAGTGGATAATTTTTCAAGATAAGCTAAAGAAGCCTTACTATTATTTAACTGTAAATATGATAATCTACTTCCTATTATTAAAAAACATATAATAATTATAATAGAAAGTGCTATAAACCTTTTTTTGATAATTTCGTTGTCCATTAAACCTCCACCTCTTTATTAATATGTTTATAAAAAGAACATGTATTCATATAATAAAATAAAGGGGTGAATGTTTTTGATAGATACATTAATAAAAGAGTATGTAAAAAGATTATCATTGAATGACATAAATAATTATGCTTTAAAAAAAGGGGTTATGTTAAAACCTGGTGAAGATAGAGTTTTATACGATTTTATAAAAGAACGATGGGAAGAAATTTATAAAGGTAACGACTTAAATGTTGTTAATTACTTAAAAAACAAACTATCTAAAGAAACTTTTGATATAGTATATCAAGAGTATAACAATATTAAAAAAAAATACGATAAAAAATAATCGTATTTTTTTACTGTGTTTTTTGGTTTTATTAAGAATCTTCAAAGCATCAAAGCCACTTACAAATTTATTATATTCTTTAACTAGTTTTCAAAAATAATAAAAGTTTTATTTTTTATAATAATTTCTAACATCATCCAATAAATTTTCATTAAAACGTTTGTTTTTAATCATGTCAATTTCAAATTTATATGGAGGATAACTTCGATCCTTACCATTTTCATTAATACTTACGTAAGGAGTTTCTAAAATCTTTGGTATCCCATCTAACCTCTTGTTATACATAACATTAATTAAATTATGAAAACCAACATAACCAAAACCAACGTTTTCATGTCTATCCTTATGAGAGTTTAACGGATTTTTTGAATCATTAACATGAACGCAAGCAATTCTATCAATTCCAAGCTTTTCATCAATCTCGTCAAGAATTTTATCAAAATCTGAAATATCATATCCAGCATCATTTAAATGACAAGTATCAATGCATATTTTTACTTTATCTGAATACTTAACACCATCAATTATTTGTTTTATCTGATCAAAATTATAACAAACCTCACTACCCTTACCAGACATTGTTTCTAAACATATAAACACGTCTTGGTTTTTAGTAATAGTAGCATTTAACCCATCAATAATATTTTGAATTCCTGCCTCTAGTCCATAACTAACAAAGTTTCCAGGATGAATTACTAGGTTTGGAACGCCTAGCATTGATGCCCTTTTAATTTCTTCCTTTAAAAACTCAACTGAAAAGCTCTGCTTTTCTTTATTAGCTAAATTTATAACATATGAAGCATGAATAACCAAACTATTTAGATCAATATTATTATCATATAATAGGTTTCTTGCTTCTAAAGTTAATTCATAACTAATAGGACACCTATTAGTGTTTTGTGGTGCTCCTGTATAAAACATAAAAGTATTGCTACCATATGATAAAGCTTCTTTTACACTTCCTACTAGTTGATTACTACTTTTAAACGATACGTGTGAACCAATTAATAACATTTTACCACCTCTAATATCATTATACTAAATATTAATAATTTAGGCAAAAGAAAAGAATACAAAACGTATTCTTATTTTACAGTAGTCTCTATATATGGTAGGTCATGAGGAAAACCAGTAGTTAAACTTCCAGTTGTTGTTCCAGCTGTTCCTGCCACTATCGTTATACCAGAATATGTTCCCGGTTTAACATTTGCAAACTTTCCACCAGCTTTAGCTGCTAACTTAACATCATATCCAACTTTAGAAGTAGCCTCTAAATGATCAGTTATTTCTAAAATATAATCATTACTTGAAATGTCGTAAGATTCTGCACATGTAGTAGTTGTGCATGAAACAGAAAGCGTATCGCCTAATCCATCCATGGCCATTCTATTTTTAACTTCTCTTAAAATCATTTTATATGAAGATACAAACGAATCAGTCCTTGCACTAGAAATCGCCTTATTTACTTGTGTTGTTGCTATAACCATTATTATAGCAAGTACTACGATAACTGCAAGTAACTCAACTAACGTAAAACCCTTATTATTATTTTTAAATTTCATTGTCTCAATTCCTCCTCTTATCTTATGAATTAATATTAACATTTTTAGCAACTTTAGTCAATAAAAACTTTTAA
>JAVXAN010000005.1:22950-33087 GCA_036660495.1 Bacilli bacterium
TTTGTTTGTAAAATAGTTATTATTTTATTACCATATTTTTTTTCTTTTAACACTTTAAAATTATCATAAACACTATAATTTATATGCTTTTCTGTTTCACATACAACTATTGAAGAAACTGTCAATAATTGTAAATTACCATTAATAATTGTTAACACTTTGTTTATTTCATCAGTTATATAAGGTGGATCTAAAAAAATTATATCAAATACCATTTTATTTAATATAAAGCTATTTAAGGCGCTTATTGAATTGTTTTTAATAACTATTGCTCTAGTTATGTTACAGCTTTTAAGATTTTTATTTACTACTTCGATTGCCATTCTACTATTATCTACTAAATAAGCTTCTTTTGCACCATTACTTAAAGCTTCGATTGCTAAATTACCACTTCCTGTATACAAATCAAGTACTACTGAATCCTTTACATAATCTTGAATCATAGCAAAAAGGGATTCTTTTACCCGATCCATGGTGGGTCTTGTACCATTTATATCAAAGCCTAATATATTTTTCCCCTTTAAGTTACCACTTATTACCTTCATTTTTAATCACCTATTATATTTTAACATAAAAATAAAAAATAATCAGTTAAGATTATTTTTGACACAGCTTATTATTAGTTATTTTTTTTAGCCGATTATTTATTTGTAATGTAAGTAAATTAATTTCGTTTTGTATTTCCAAGTATCTTTTTATTAATTCATTTTCCATTAAAGATATTTTAGCTTTAGTAAAGCTTTTTTTTGAATTATAATCTTCATATAATGCTTTAGCATTATTGAAACGTTTAATTATGTTTTGACTTTCTGGATCCTTTTTAATTTTAATTTTTATTTCATCTAATGATTTTTTTAGAGTGCTTATTTCAATAATATCTATTATTTTATATACTTTTTCTATCATTTTTCACCTCATAACATTCATAAACTTACTTATTAATTCTATTTTTTCTACTAAACCACTTATTTTATCACTTGTTCTTAGTTTGTATTTTTCTTTTACTTCTTGGGTAAATACGTCAAAAGATTCTGGATTTCGGTTCAAAAACTTATACCAATATGAATTAGACCTTAAATATTTTTTGTAATCAGAATTGTTATCTATTTGAAGTTTTATTTTTGTATCCATTAATCTTCAAACTTTTTAAATAATTGTCTTGGTTCATATTTATTAGTACTTGCTGGTGTTTTTGTACCAAATCCTTGAAATAATTCGATTGCTTTACCCACACTATCAAGTCCCTTTTGAACAGCATTCATATCCACTTTTTTTAAAGAATCAACTAAATTTGCAAAATTAAAAGATTCTTCTATCTTTACTTTATCTTCTTTTTCATACTTATTCCAAACATCACTATTTGCACCATATATTGACCACTGTTCAAAGAACTTTTGCCAAGTCATCTCCCCACTATTTACATACTTTGCTAATTGTGGTTTTGTTCTAACGAACGCCTTAAATTCATCCTTCACGTGTCATCACCCTACTACAATATATGCGTTTAACTATTTTTTTTTCATGTTATAAACTTAGTATTAATTATAAACTATTTCTTGTTTTTTTTCAAAAATAAAAGTTCGTTAAAAAGTTCATCATCTTTTTGTGTTCTATTACACAGCTTTTCATATAAAGCATCATCTAAGAAAGCTTTTTTTATTGCCTTTTCTTCTATTTTAAACAGTCCATTTCTTTTTTTTACTTTATCTATAAACTTAATATCACGTTCCATTTTCTTTATATAAATTAATAATACTACGTAAGTATTAGATCCGATTTTTTTATATGCCGTTCTAACATTTCCAGACTTCATTTCGTATATTTTATCCAATTCAACTAACTTTCTTTGCGTTTTAATATTATTAGTAAACTCACCATTTTTAATACGTAATAAAGTAGTTTTAACATCATCAAAATATTCTTTAGGCATTTTACAAACATCAGAATAAGCAAAAGGCTCGCTTCTTGATAAACCACAATAAAACACCATGTTTTGTTTTTGTTCATCTGGCATTACCACATCATCAACTATAAGGTTATCCCTATAATTAATTAAATATTCTAATAACAACAAATCTTCCTTATTAGAAAACTTATCATTAGCAAGAATAATCATTTCATCTAAATACCTTTCAAAAGAAGGCCATAATTTAAGAGAATCAAGCATCTCATTTTTAGAAAAGTAATCAGGATAACTCTTTAAAGTTTCTAAATAATTTATAGCCATTTTTTTTCTTTTAGATACTTCTTCTTTTGTCTCTAATTCCGGCTCTATTGTAATAATTAATGTCTTTACATTAACTTGCTTCTTTTCATCAGGCTTTTTATGAGTTGTTTGTTTTTCTTTTTGTTTTACTAAATTATAATCATTTAATTCTTTAATAGCATTATTTTTAACACTTTCATCATAATCGCTATTCATAATTAAGTTAATAGCATTAACTACTAAAAACGGTGATATTTCATTATTATTTAAAACCTCTTTTTTTAACCTAAGCATTGTTTTAAGTTCTTCTTTAATTTGATTATACTGACAATAAAAAGCTTCATAATCCCTTACAATGTTATTTGCAATATCCTTAAGTAAAAAATACATTTCATTTTTAGCATTATTAATTTTTTTACTTGAATCTTGAATTTCATTAAAAAACTTGAGAATTTGCAAATTTTTAGACTCTTTAACAAATTCTAACATTAGTTTTTCGTCTTCCATTATTTTACTAATTTCAGAATTACGACTTATTAATCTTTTTAAATCCATACAATACTGTTCATATTTCTTTTTTGTATTAAGAACGTTCATAATTTCTTCTATTTCATATTCTTCTACAAAACAAGTTAAATTAAGACAATCTTCTAATTTTTCTTTCTTTTTTTCATCAGCAAACTCGCCTAAGTTTAAATACCTAACTTCCTTGTTTTTAGGTTTGATTTTATCATATACCTCTTTCATTTTATTTGTTTTATCTGATACGGTTTTTTTATCATCTTCTAATTTAGCTATTTCACCATCAAATATTTCAAATAAATTACTATACATTTTACCACCTACCTATAACAGTATAACAAAAAAAACTATATTTTTATAGTTTCTTTTATTTGCTTTATTACTTTTTTCTCAATTCTTGATATATATGACTGAGAAATATTAAGCTTCTCAGCTAATTCTTTTTGAGTTATCTCATCTTCTCCAAAAAGCCCATATCTTAATTTCATTATTTGTTTATCTCGATTTGATAACTTATCAATTTCTTTCATCAATAATGATTTTAAATCATTATTTTCTAATTCTTTAGTTACAATGTCAGCTTCTGTACCTAAAATATCTTCTAAATGGAGTTCATTACCTTCAGCATCATATGATAGAGACTCTTCAAGTGATACATCACCATTTCTTTTTTTGTTTTTTCTTAAGTACATTAATATCTCATTATCAATACATCTTGAAGCGTACGTTGCTAATTTTATGTTTTTATCAATTTTATAAGTATTGATTCCTTTTATTAAACCAATAGTACCAATACTAACTAAATCCTCTAAATCAATTTTAGTGTTTTCATATTTTTTTGATAAGTATACTACTAATCTTAAGTTATGCTCTATAAGTTTGTTTTTAGCATCACTACTACCCTTTTCAAACTCTAACAGATACTTTAGTTCATTTTCCTTAGATAACGGTTCAGGTAACGCATCACTGCTTCCAACAAAAAATAAATGATTAACCCCTTTAAGTAGTTTTTTGATAATTCTAATTATTTGTTTCATATTTCCTCCTATAATATTTTTTTGCTTAATAAACAGTCTACTCCATCGTAATAAAATTTATTGTCACTTATTCCAACTAAAACTTCTTTAGTTATTATTTTATTGTCTATTATTAATCTTTTTATTTTAAAAGCTTTTATCATACTAGTATTATTAACAGTTAAACAAGGTATTAATAAATAATTAGGATTATAGTTTTTAATAATATCTTTATCAACAATAATAATTGGTCGGTTTTTATAAGGATCAGTTAAATTATTCCCCGTATCTAAATAACCAGTTAGAAAAACAACTTCACCATTTAATAAAGTTATTTCAACTGAGTAATAATTATTATACTCCTGCTTTATTTTTTTTTGAGACAATACATATACATATAAACTTAAGGGGGCTAAAAAAATGAGCAAAAACCAGTTAATACTAAACCCGTTAGAAAAAAATATCATTCCAACGGTTTTATAAGAAAACAAATTGTTTATGTAATAAAGAAAACCTCCCATAATAATACTTACCGTGTATAAATATAGAATGTTACTAAGTGTATATTTAATTGATTTAAAACCAAAAGCTATTAAAATCATTATAAGTGATGTAATAAACTTAAAAATAAATAAGCTAAAAGAATTAAATGGAATAAAAAGAATAACTATACTTATTGCACCAAATAAACTTGCTAAAATAAGTCTTTTAAAGTTACTATTTCTTTTTAATAGGACTGATACTGATACCAAAAGAATAAAATCAAAAAAAAAGTTTAAAAGAATTAATAAATCAAAATATATTTTCATATCATATCACCAATTTAAGTATAAAAAAAACGCACTATGATTAGTGTCGTTTTAAAGTTATTAATTAAAAACTTCTTCTATTTTTAAGAAAGCTTGGAATATCATCATCGTCATCATCGTCATCTTGTAAAACAGTAGGACGAGCTTGAGGTTGAACCATTTGAGGTTTTACTACTTCTACTTGTTCATTACCCTTGTTTTTTTCAAACCCAGTAGCAATAACAGTAACAATAACTTCATCAGTTAAGTTTTCGTTTATTACGGCTCCAAAAATAGTGTTTATATCATTATTAGAAGTTGATCTTACTACTTCAGCAGCATCTTCAGCCTCAAATAAAGTTAAATTAGCTCCACCAGTAATGTTTATAATTGCATCTGTTGCACCAGAAATATTTGTTTCAAGAAGTGGACTTGATACAGCTTGTCTTGCCGCTTCAATTGAACGATTCTCACCAGTTCCCATACCAATACCAATTAAAGCGTTACCACTTTTTTGCATTACTGCCTTAACATCAGCAAAATCTAAGTTTATTAATCCAGTAACGGCTATTAAATCAGATATTGATTGTACGCCTCTATGTAAAACGTTATCAACTTCATGGAAAGCTTCAACCATTGGAGTTGATTTATCAATAATTTCCCTTAAACGGTCATTAGGAATAACAATTAAAGTATCAACGTTAGCCTTTAACTCACTAAGTCCGGAAATAGCTTGTGCCATTCTTCTTTTACCTTCAAAACTAAATGGTTTGGTTACAATAGCAACAGTCAAAGCTCCTAAGCCAGAAGCTATTTCAGCAATAACAGGAGCTGCACCAGTACCGGTTCCACCACCCATACCACAAGTAATAAACACCATATCAGCGCCCTTTAATGCTTCTTCTATTTCTTTTTTCGATTCCAAGGCAGCTTCCCTACCAACTTCAGGCATTCCTCCTGCCCCAAGTCCACTAGAAATCTTTGATCCAATTTGAATCTTAGTTTCTGCTTTTGAACTATTTAATACTTGTAAATCCGTGTTAGCAACAATAAACTCAACACCCCTTACTCCGCATTCAATCATTCTGTTAACAGCGTTTCCGCCTCCGCCTCCAACACCGATAACTTTAATTTTTGCTAATTGATCTACTGGTAAATCAAACATTTTTCTTCCTCCTTAATTATCAAAAAAGTAGCTAATAAACCTTCCAACTGCTGAATTACTTCTTCCAATTCTTGTTTTATTATGAATTAAGTCGTCAACATCGTCGCTACTAAACATAGAATATTCTTTTCCCCTTAATTTAATCTTTAACACAAAATGTTTTATTCCTCCTGAAACGGTTGCAAACCTTGATTTCCTTATTCCAAGAGTGTTTATAGTATGAACTTTTGCAACTGGCCCAAAAACGTCAGTTAGAGTAAAACCCATCGCTGGCATATCTGTTATACCACCTAAAACCATTATATAACTAATTTGCTTATTTGTTAATACCTTTAGTTCATTTTTTGCACTATTTAGTATTTCAACCAACCTTTTATTAATCATTTCTGACAATTCGCTTTGATTAATACTAACTAATTTATCATTAACATCATGGGTTTCATACTTTTCTGTTTTACTAGAATACCTAGGATGAGCAATCCCAAAATTTTCCTTAATTTTCTTAGCTTCTTTTCTAGTAGTGTAATAAACATAAGAAATATCTTCATCAATTATCCTACTACCATATTTTATTATTGAACTATTTGTTACTATTCCCTTATTAAAAGTTGATACCGTAGTAATATCTTTACCAATGTTAATTACTCCTACAATTCCATCCATCATTTCAGGAAGTTTTGCCTCCTCAAAATCCGCAATAGGAGCTAAATCCAAATCAACAACAGAAACACCAGAATCTTCAACAACTTTAACAAAAGATATAACGTTAACCTTAGGAACTGTAACTAGCATTGCTCTAAGGCCTAATCTATCACAAATTTTATTCTTTGGATCACTAATCGTTTCTATTTCAGAACCATTATCATATATAGTAAAATCAATTGGTATAAGGCTAACTAATTCCATACTTGGAGAAATATCTTTAAGAGCTTGGTTTTGAAGCCTTACGATATCTTTTTCTAAAACCATTGATTCCTCATTAACAATTGGAATGTTTCCATGAACCAAACTATATTCAGCATCAATAGCTGGTAGTATAATCATTGCTTTTTCAATTGGAACTCCAATCCTTTTTTGAATATCATCAAGGGCTAATTTAAGCCTTTCCGTAACAAGTTCAGGATCAACTATCAAGCCGTTTTTAACACCCCTAGACTTAACTGAAGAAACTGCTAAAACCCTTAATTTATCTTGATAGTATTCTCCAGTTAACACCCTTATTGTGTCAGAACCAATATCAATGCTAGTATAAATCTTCTTCATAGTTATTACTCCTTTGATACCTTATAATATGATTATACTATATAATTTTAAATTTTCAAATAAAAATACGCAAATTACGATATTTTGCGCATTTCAAATTACCTAGCTTGAAAGTAATCACCATAGTCTAAATATAAAGTACCGCTTTTCTTACCAACACTTTCTAAAATCGTATTATACTTATTTAATTTTGAAAACTTATTCACCGTTAAATAAACATAGTTACCATCATTCATAAAAGCTATATACCGATCTTTATCAATATCGTTTGGATCATATTTTATTTCTGACATCTTACATAATATGTCTCTATCAAGCTTGTTCATTGCTTTTAAAAAATATGAGTACTTATCTTTTGGCAAGTTATTAACAAAGTATGGGACACAAAGCATTTTATCATCATCAATAATTCCATCCATTGTGATTTTTTTGTTTGTTAATTTATCTATGTAAAGAATTTTCTTTTCTTGAACATTTATTTTTATTTTTAATAAACCCTTAGTAACTTTAACATTTTCAACATATTTATTTTTCATAACGTCGCTTTTAACTTTAATACCTAACGTAAGAATAAAAGACGGATAATTATCAAGGTTTGCCTGATGAATTATTTCTTGATCAGATAACACGCTATTACCCTTAATAACAATATTCATAATTGGAACTTTCAGCAGTAAATAAAGCGCAAAAAAAACAAGTGATAATATAATTAATAAGGTTAAAAACCTTTTAACTTTAAGTCTTCTTTTTTTCTTTTTCTTTACCATTAGTTACTCCCAATTTACAAATTCTTGTTCAATTTTTAAATCAACGCTTGTTTTTTCTTTTACTTTATCATGAACATAATCAATTAAGCTTTTAATGTCATTAGCCGTAGCTTTACCGGTATTAATAATAAAATTAGCGTGCTTTGCGCTTACCATTGCCCCACCAATTTGATAATTTTTTAAGTTACAATCTTCAATTAACTTACCTGCAAAATCATCAACTGGATTTCTAAAAACACTTCCAGCTGAAGGGTATTCAAGGGGCTGATTAAGTAACCTTTTTTGTCTTCTTGTTTCAATTAAATCCATTATAGCATCTTTTTTACCCTTTTTTAAAACTAATGTTGCTTCTATACAAACGTAATTTGGATTATCTTTCAAAAACGACGAACGATATTTGTAGTTTAAATCTTTATTATATAAAGTCTTAATTTCTAAATCAGGCGTTAATACCTTAACTTCTGATACAATGTATCCCATGTCTGACTTATAGGCTCCTGCGTTCATAAATACTGCCCCACCTATGGTACCAGGAATTCCACTTGCAAATTCTAACCCAGTTAAGTTTTCCTTAGCAACTTTATAAGCTAATTTTATTAAACTTACTCCTGATCCAACCTTTACTACAGTATCTTTAATATTAATGTTATTAAAATGGTCTAACTTTATAATTACCCCTTCATACCTTTTATCACTAAAAATAAGGTTTGATCCTCTTCCAATAACCTTATGTTTAATGTTATCTTGTTTTAATTTATTTAAAAGTGCAACTAACTTTAGTACGTTTTTTGGATAAACAATAACACTTGCTTCGGATCCTACCTTATAACTAGTTAAAGTACTTAGTTTTACATTTAAACTATAATTACCAATTGATTTTTTCTTAATAAAATTAATTACTTCTTCCATTTTTATCCCCCACCAAAAACTTAATTTCGTCATATATCATTGATGCACTATTTTTCACTTCAAACGTTCTTAAGTTATCTTTCATCTTTTTACTATAAAGCTGATCATCAAGAATTTTTTCAACCATTCTTAAAAGTATGTCTCCTTCTAAATCTTTTTCTTCAAGTAAGTCAGCCGCTTTTTTACCAACTAGATCCAAAGCGTTTTTTAGCTGATGATTTTCAGTTACATATGGACTTGGAATAAGAATTGAAGCTACGTTAAGCGAAGAAATTTCACTTAATGTTGATGCCCCCGCCCTAGATACTAAAACGTCAGTATTTTTTAATAAACTAGTCATGTTTTCTAAGTACGGAACTATCTTTATGTTATTAGTATATTTTATTGTTTTATATTCATCAAAATATTTTTTGCCAGTTACAAACATAACCTCATAATCTTTGTTATTAAATAAAGTTAACATTTGTTTCATTTTATTACCAATTGTATTTGATCCAAGGGAACCCATTACAATTAAAACCAGCTTTTTATTTAATGATAAGCCAAACTTTTCCTTACTAATTAAAGGAGATTTTAATGCGCTTTCTGAACAAGGATTACCCGTATAAATAGCCTTGCTTTTATCTTTAACTTGTTCTAAGGAACTTTTAAAAGAAACAAAAATTTTATCAGCATATTTTTCTAAAAACCTGTTAGTCATTCCAAAAGTTGAATTTTGCTCATGAAGACAGCACTTTATTCCCATCTTTTTAGCAGCATATATAACTGGAGCAGTAACATATCCACCTACTCCAATAACAACATCAGGATTGAATTTTTTTATTATTTGTTTGCATTTCAATATACCCGTTCCAAGTAAGAAAGCACTTCGTACGTTTTTTAAACTTAGTTTTCGATGTAATCCATCAATCTTAATTCCAATATAATCAATTCCCATTTTAGGAATTATATCCTTTTCCATCCTATCTGTAGTACCAATGTATAATATTTTCGCGTTTTTATCTTTTTCTTTTATTTTATTTATTATGGCAAGGGCTGGATAAATATGACCTCCAGTTCCTCCTGCCGAAATTATTACTCTCATTTTTAATCACCTACTATTGTCATTATATCATAATTATATGTTTTTAATAAATCAAAAAGAATGTTATTTACAACACTATTTTTACATAAAATACTTGTTAATAATTAATACCATGTTCATCAAATATTTTTTTAATAAAATAATTATTGTTTTTATATTCCTTTAAATTATTTGCTATTTTTACTAATATTCAAAAGTATTCCCATTGATACCATAGTAATAAGCAAACTACTACCTCCATAACTAAGAAAAGGTAATGTCACACCCGACACACTTTTGAGATTAGTATTTTTATAGGGGTTACCCCTCCAAGATTAGAACTTAATTAAGTTTTGATCCTATATATGATAATTCTTTAAATCTTAAATATACTTTTATCTCTTTATCCTTTTCATACACAACAATTTTATCAATTAA
>JAVXAN010000006.1:0-27630 GCA_036660495.1 Bacilli bacterium
TGGAGACGGAAAAGTAACTTCAGCAGATGCTGTAAAGTTATTACGAATTATTGGAGAATAAAAGGTGATTTAAATATATATATATATCACTACTTTTAAAATTTAAAGTTAATAAAAATTATATGAAAAGATAAGAACCCTGATTCAATTTTATATTGAATTGGGGTTTTATATCTAATAGGATATGTAAATTTCTCATTATAATAATTATTGTATAATTCAATTATATTTGAAACATCTTTAGAATGTTTGTTTTTCCAAATTCATTTTCAATCATATCCTTCAAAATAATTTTCTTTTATTTTTGAGTTTGCATTAAAATTATTTGTTTTTATGATATATTAATAATTAAACTGCATAAAAAAACCAATTCAGTTTAAAACTGAATTGGTTTTTAAAGAATTCCTTTATAAATCGTATAATTTTATTTGACTAGTTTATTTATAAATACACATTATTATTTTTTGATTTATATTTGTGTTTTGTTTATGCTTCGTTTTTTCTAAATTTTTTAGCTTCTTGAGCTGACATGACAACTGTAACTCCATTTAGAGTCACTTTTTGCATATTAACTTTTTGTTTCTTTTTTGTAGCATTTAACGCATGAGAACGACTGTTTCCAAATAGTGGTTTTTTAGTTGATACATTTTGTGCCATAATTTCCTCCTTAAATGGGTATTTGCTTACTAACTTTACCATATTATTTAAAATTAGTCAAATTAAAATAGGAAAAACCGCTTAATTGTAGTAAAATGTTAATAGAAAGTGAGGTTTTAATATGAACTATGTGCCATTATGGATAAAAACCGATTACTCATTATTATCAAGCTTAATTAAAATAGATAATTTAGTAAATAAACTTACCTCACTAAATATTAAATGTGCAGCAATATGTGATGACAATTTATTTGGAGCAGTAGAGTTTTATGAAAAATGTTTTAAAAATGGTATTAAAGCAATCATTGGATTAGAAATAAATTTAGAAGTTACAATGCTTTTATATGCTAAAAATTATGAAGGATATCAAAACTTATGTAAAATAGATACTTTAAAAAACAGTGGTGATTTATCCCTTGATAAACTGTCTTTATATTTGAATAACATTATTATTGTTTTGCCTTTTAATAGTAGAAATTATAAAGAACAAATTGAATTATATTCCAATGACGTTTTTATTGGATATGAAAGCGTTGAAGAAAAAAAATCTATAAAATCAAAAAAAGTTTTTGTTAAAAAAACTTTAACTTTAGAACAAGAAGATGAAGAATATTTAGCTTATTTATCAATGATTAAAGAAGAAAATAAAGAGTATTGTAATGTGTCTTTATTAAATTTAATAGATGTAGAAGATGCAAAAACAACTTTGATTTTTAGCGATTTACTTGATTTAAATTTTTTGAAAAGAACTGATTTACTTCCTAATTTTAATACTGATGTTAATTTTGACAGTGGAAAATATTTGCAAGATTTATGCATTTTAGGATTGAAAAAACGACTTTTAAATAATGTTGAAAAAAAGTATGTTGATAGATTAAAATATGAACTTAATGTTATAAATAAAATGGGTTATAACGATTATTTCTTAATTGTATGGGATTACGTTAAATATGCTAAAAATAATGCGATATTAGTAGGACCAGGTCGTGGTAGTGCTGCTTCATCTTTAGTATCTTATTCGCTTGGAATAACTGATATTGATCCTTTAAAGTATGATTTGTTATTTGAAAGATTTTTGAATCAAGAACGAATAACTATGCCAGATATTGATATTGATTTTGATGCTGAAAAGAGGCATTTAGTAATTGAATATGTAATAAAAAAATACGGGGTAAAAAAGGTTGCAGGAATTATTACTTTTTCTGCTTTAACACCTAAACAAGTAATAAGAGATTTATCAAAAGTATTAAACGTAAGTTCCTATAAAACAGATAATTTAGTTAAAAACTTTGAGGATAAAAAAAGTTTAATTGAACTTAAAAGTAACGTTTTTATAAAAAAAATTCTATCAGGAGATAAAGAATTAAACAAGGTATATGATATTGCCATTCATTTAGAAGGTTTAAAGAGACATACTTCGCTTCATGCGGCTGGAATAATTATTTCAAATAAAGATTTAGATAATTATGTTCCCTTAATAAAAAATAATGATGTTTATGTTTGCGGGTATACGATGAATTATTTAGAGCAGCTAGGTCTTTTAAAGATGGATTTTTTAGGACTTAAGAACTTAACGACAATTGATAAGGTTATTAATGCAACTGAAAACAAGGTTAACTTTTCTAACATCCCTTTAAATGATAATGAAACCTTTAAACTATTTGAAGCAGGTAATTTGGACGGGATTTTTCAGTTTGAGACACCGGGTATGAGAAAGTTTATTACAGCGTTAAAGCCTAAAAAAATTGGTGATTTAGTAGATGCTGTAGCGCTTTTTAGACCAGGACCAATTGATAATATTCCTACTTATATAGCACGTAAAAATAAGAAAGAACCAATAGTTTATTTACATGAAGATTTAAAAGATATATTAGAATCAACAGAAGGAATTATTATTTATCAAGAACAAATTATGCAAATAGCTAGCAAGATGGCGGGTTATAGTTATGGACAGGCTGACGTTTTAAGACGTGCCATGAGCAAAAAAAAGGAAGATGTATTATTAAAAGAAGAAGAGCGCTTTATTAAAGGTAGTATAAGTAAAGGCTATGATAAGGATAAAGCAAAGGAAGTCTATGCATTAATTTTAAAATTTGCTAACTATGGTTTTCCTAAGGCTCATTCAGTTTCATACGCAATTATTGGATATAAGATGGCTTATTTGAAAACTCATTATAAGGAAATATTTATGTCAGAATTATTAACAAGCTCAATTGGGACTGTTAATAAGACACTTAGCCTAATTAAAGAGTGTCAAAGGCTAGATATAAAAATAAATAGGCCAAGCATTAATTCTTCTAGTTACGAATATCGGGTAACTGATGGCAAAATAGAATATTCACTTGCAATGATAAAATCAGTTGGAGTATTAACTTGTAAGCAAATAATTGAAGAAAGGAGCAAAGGCTTATTTAAAGACTTTTATGACTTTATTTTGCGAATGAAAAACTTAGATAAAAATGTTATAAAAAATCTTGCTCTTTCTGGAAGTTTTGAAGAGTTTGGTTATAATCATAAAACGATAATTAAAAACATCGATACTATATTAAATTATGCTGATTTAGCTGATTATTCTGCTGATTCATCCGTTATAAAACCAGAAATAAAGAAGTACGAGGAATATTCTTTAGATGAATTATCAAAACAAGAGAAAGAAATATATGGTTTTTATTTAGCTAACCACCCAACAAATAAGTACGTAGATGATAAACAGGTAAGTGTTAACTTAGCCTATAAGTATTTTGATAGATCCGTGCAAATGATTCTTTATATTGATAGTAAAAGGGAAATAGAAACTAAAAATAAAGAAAAGATGATGTTTTTAAGTGGTAGTGATAGTGATGGTAGTATAGATCTTGTTATGTTTCCCAAAATATATAATAAGTATTTTAACATTAACGTTCCAGGAGTATATAAAGTCTTTGGAAAAGTAGAAAAAAGATTTTCTGGTTTCCAGCTAGTGATTTATAGCATTGATATACTATCATAAGGGAGCTTATAACAAATAATTAAATTAGCATTTTTTCGATTTTTTTGTTATAATGGAGTAACTTGTTAAAAAGAAAGGAGGAAAATATGAGTAAAATTAAAGTGTTTAGTCTTGGCGGACTAAACGAAGAAGGCAAAAACATGTATGTTGTTAACGTAGATTCAGATATATTTATTTTTGATGCGGGATTAAAGTATGCGAGCGATAAACTTTTAGGAATTGATTATGTTATACCTGGTTATAACTATTTAAAAGAAAACATAAAAAACATAAAAGGATTGTTTATAACTCATGGTCACGAGAAAAATATGGGGGCAGTGTGTGATATAGTAACTGAAATCCCTGAATTGAAAGTTTATGCAACAAGGTTTACGGCAAGTATATTAAGAAAAGAGCTAGAAGAATATAACGTTAAATTTGATAATTTAGTGGAAATAGATCCACACCGAAAAATAATATTTGGTAATAATAGCGTTTTTCCAGTTAGACTTACCCATTCAATTCCCGATAACGTTGGTTATGCTTTAAATACTGAAGATGGTGCAATATTTTATACTGGTAATTACGTATTTGACGCAACGATGTTAGGACCATATAAAACTGATATTGGAAAGCTTGCATATATAGGAAAGCAAGGGGTATTATGTTTATTATCTGAGTCAATGTATGCAGATAAAATCGGCTATACCTCCCCTAAAAACAGGATTTCAAAGCTTATTAAAGACACTTTAAATAAGACGGAAGACAGAATAATTTTTACAGTTTTTACGGCTCACGTATCAAGAATTGAAGAACTATTTAATGAAATATCTAAAACAACTAGAAGAGTTGTTGTTATGGGTAAAAAGCTTCAAGGAATTATAAATGATATTTTAGATAACAATTATGTTACTTTTGATCGATCTAGAATTGGAGATTTAAATAATATAAATGATAAGGATGTTATTATTTTAATATCAAACGAACGAGAAAAACCGTTTATGAATTTAAATAGAATAATAAATGGGTATGATAGGTATATAAAAATAAAGCCTTCTGATACAGTTTTCTTTATGGAACCAATTAATGATTATAATGAAAGACTTGCAATAAAAGTAGTTGATAGTATTTCTAAAGCGGGTGTTTCTGTTGTTACAATGTCTAGAAAAGAAAACTTATTACATCATGCCTCAAGTGAAGATATTATGTTAATGCTTGATTTAATGAATCCAAAGTATTATGTTCCAGTTTCTGGTGAATATAGGCATATGGTAGCAAATGCTAAAAACGCTAGTCATGTTGGAATGAAAAAAGAAAACATTTTATTAAAACAAAATGGAGATGTTATTAACTTTATTGATGGTAACCTTCAGGTTACTAACGAACGAGTAAAAGTAGAAGATATTTTAATTGATGGTAATTCTAATCAAGATATTGGTGAATTAGTATTAAAGGATAGAGAATTACTAAGTGATAACGGAATTGTTATAATTTGTTCAACTTTAGATAGAAGAACAAAAGAAATTTTAGCAGAACCCGAAGTATTAACTAGGGGTTTTATATATGTTAGAGAAAGTGCTGATTTAATTGAAGAAATGAAAAAAATATCACTAGAAGTAATTTTAAGTAATATTAGTAATAACTATGTAGAGTATAATAAGATTAAAATGGGAATAAGAGAAAAGTTAAGTCGTTATTTATACGAAGAAACCGAATGTAGGCCCATGATAATTACAGTTATTCAAGAAGTTTAAAAAGCGATTCTACGGAATTGCTTTTTTGTGTACTTAAAAGAGGTAATTGACAATTTTCAATAAAATTGGTATTATTTATTTATAAATAGAGGAGAAGATTATGGAGAATGTTAGTGGAAATTTATACGAGTTACTAGGACTAGAAGTAGGATGTTCAATTCATGATATTCAGGATAAAATGAATTATTATAAAACGATGCGTGGTAGGTATCCTAATGCTTTTTCTGATAGTAATTATGAAAGAGTTGAGGAAGAACTTAATAATATGTATAAATATGGAAAAAACTTTTATGATGCTTCATGCATGAGACTTTCAAAAGAACAATCTGATGCTAAAGTTCAAGAGTATTTAAACAATTACATAGCAGAAGATACTTATAATACGATTAGAAAAAACATGAATAAAATTAATCATGATAATAAAATGGCTGGTAAAAAAGCATATAATATTAGAAGAAATAAAATGATTAAAAAAGTTGTTGCTACAACAGTTGGTGTTGTTTTAGTTTTAGCTTCATCTTCAATTATTAATAACTTATATATGGAAAATCATAAAAAGACTGACCAAGGTATGAACGTATGCGTTGTTTATACGGTTCAAGAAGGTGATACTATTAAAGGTAATTTAGATGATGTTTTTGCTTGGGATCATGGAGAAGCAGAGTATGGAGTAACAAATCAAAATAGAAATAATGATTATTTGTACGTAGGCGATGTTATTGTTGGAAGAACTACAAAGCAGAATGCTGATAAACTTGTTTTAGATGGTACTGCTAAAATAATTACTATAGATGAAGCAGTTGAGATGCTTGAAAAAAATCATTCACTTTCTGGTGAATTTAAAGATTATGCTGATGGTAATAGCACGTTTGTGTTTTATACCCCTGTTACAAAATCGCTTAGTTAATTAACAAAAAGCAGACTTTTGTCTGTTTTTTTGTTTGATTATACAAAAAACGTGTTATAATTACAAAGTGTAAAAAAAGAGGTGTATTTTATGAAAATTAGAAATGTTGCGATAATTGCGCACGTTGACCATGGTAAAACAACTTTGGTTGATCAAATGTTAAGACAATCTGGAACTTTTAGGGATAATGAAGAATTACAAGAAAGAGCGATGGATAATAATGATATTGAAAGAGAACGTGGAATAACAATTTTAGCGAAAACAACGGCTATTAATTATAAAGATTATAGAATTAACATTCTAGATACTCCAGGTCATGCTGATTTTGGTGGAGAAGTAGAACGTATAATGCATATGGTTGATGGAGTGCTTTTAGTAGTTGATGCTTATGAAGGAACTATGCCACAAACTAGGTTTGTTCTTAAAAAAGCTTTAGAAGCTGGTGTTAAGCCTATTGTTGCAATAAATAAAGTTGATAAACCTAACACTAGGATAGGTGATGTTTTAGATGATGTATTAGAACTATTTATTGAGCTTGGAGCGGATGATGAACAATTAGAATTTCCAGTTGTATACGTTTCTGGTTTACAAGGTACGTCAAGTTTAACTCCTGAATTAGAAGATCAAAAACAAACAATGGATCCAGTGCTTGATATGATTATTAAAACAATTCCAGAGCCTAGTTGTAATAGCCAGGGATCACTTCAATTTCAACCAGCTTTGTTAGATTATAATGATTATGTTGGTAGAATTGGTATTGGTAAAATCTCAAGAGGAACTATGAAAATGAATGATATGGTTTCTTGCGTTAGGTTAGATGGTAGTATTAAGCAATTTAGAATTCAAAAAATATTTGGGTTTTTAGGATTAAAAAGAATTGAAATAAATGAAGCTTCAGCTGGAGAAATAGTTGCAATAGCAGGACTTCCTGATATTTCAGTTGGAGAAACAGTATGTACAGTTGGAAAAGAAGAGGCTTTACAACCACTTAGAATAGATGAACCTACGCTTCAAATGACTTTTGGCGTTAATTCTTCGCCTTTTGCTGGTAAAGAAGGAAAGTTTGTTACAGCTAGAAAAATTGAAGAACGTTTGTTAAAAGAAACGCAAAAGGATGTATCTTTAAAAATCGCTCCAAATGATTCGGAAAGCTGGATTGTATCAGGACGCGGCGAATTGCATCTTTCTATTTTAATTGAAAACATGAGAAGAGAAGGTTTTGAACTTCAAGTATCAAAACCAGAAGTAATTATAAAGGAAATTAATGGTAAAAAATGTGAACCTTATGAAGATGTACAGTTAGAAGTACCTGAAGAAAACG
The DNA here is from genome assembly GCA_036660495.1 of Bacilli bacterium. Classification (GTDB taxonomy): domain Bacteria; phylum Bacillota_I; class Bacilli_A; order RF39; family UBA660; genus JAVXAN01. The sequence goes on from JAVXAN010000006.1 coordinate 7,608, forward strand.
TAGGGCCGGTAATAGAAGCTTTAGGAGTTCGTGGTGGTATTTTAGAAAACATGCATAATGTTCAAAATCAAGTTAGGTTAAATTATATTATTCCATCTCGTGGATTAATTGGGTTTATGACGGATTTTATGACTATGACTAAAGGGTATGGTATTATAAACCATACGTTTAAGGAGTACTTACCAGTTGCTGATGCTGTTGTTGGAGAAAGAAAACTAGGTGTTCTTGTTTCTATGGAAAACGGTAAAGCTTCAGCATATGGGCTTGGACAGTTAGAAGACCGTGGAGTTATGTTTATTGAACCAGGATGTGAAGTATATGAAGGAATGATCGTTGGCGAAAATAGTCGTGAAAGCGATTTGGCTATTAATATTGTTAAAAACAAACAACAAACTAATACAAGAAGTTCTGGTAAAGATCATACAGTAGTATTGAAAAGGCCTAGAATTCTAACGTTAGAAAGATGCCTAGATTATATTAATTCAGATGAATTAGTAGAAGTGACACCACTTAATTTTAGACTTAGAAAAAGGATATTAAACACTGATGCAAGAAAGAAATTTGATGCAAAAAAATAAGAACTTTTAATTAAGTTCTTTTTTTAAAAGTATATATTTTTATAGTATCATTTAAAATGTCTTTATTATTACTAATGGTTTTCTTAAAATAATTATAGGTGTTATGGTTAATTATTATCTTTTTTTCATTATAAATTTTTTCTAATAAGTCATCAACGTTTAGTTTGTTAAGAACTTTATAAATCCAGTTATTAAAATCACCATCATTAAGAAGTTCCATAAAAACACTTTCAATATCTAATAATCCATTGCTTGATACCATTTGAAAAAAGTTTTTTTCAACAAAATCACAACATCCACCGTTATCAAAAAGCGGACAAATTCTTGTTTTTTTATCATTAGTTATTACTTTGAAATTATGAGGGAAACGGTCACGATTATTAGTTAAGGTATCAATAAAAATCGTTTTTCTTAAAAAAGAGGCGTGGTTTATTACATTTGCTTTTTTTATCATATCTTTTATTTCAATTTTTTGAACTATCTCTGGATATGGGTTTAAATGTTGTGATCTAAAAATACTTTCTAAATTATAATAATCATTTAATGATTCTTTTTGATTTAAAAAAGAAAGGCTAGCAATATATAATTTGTTTTTAAAAGTAACTATATCATAATTAGCACAGGAAATATTTAAGTTTTTAGCAAGATACATAAACATTAATTCTAAAAACGCGTTATCAAGATTATCTTCTTTTAGAAAAACTTTAGAACCATTATTTAATAAAATCCAAAAACCGTTAGAATGCCCACCGCTGTTTTTTTTGTTAGATATAATAAAAGGTGTCTCATCAAGTTTAATAAAGCCATCCCTATCTCTTTCTATGTTTTTATCAAAATAGTGTTTTGAAGAAGCGTTAAAATGGTAACTATTAAAAAAATCATTTTCAAGGTTTATATCACATCTTGTTGCTGTTTTTTTGTAATTTTCAAATAAGTTGTTTTCTGTTAATGTTTTTACTATTAATTCGTCATCTTTATACATTATAAAATTAATCCCTTCTTAAATAAACAATACTATATCATAAAGCTTTGAAAAAGTAAAAAAATAATGTTATAATTAACAATAGTAGAGGGTGATAAACTTTGAAAAAGTATAAAGTTATGGATGGTAATGAGGCTTGTAGTTATATTTCTTATTTATTTAGTGAGTTAGCGGGAATATATCCAATAACGCCAGCTTCATCAATGGCTGAAAAAATAGATGAGTTAAGTTCTAAAAATTTTAATAACTTATATGGTAACCCGGTAAAAGTTATTCAAATGCAGTCTGAAGCTGGTGCTATTGCAGTTGTTCATGGTGCTTTACAAGCAGGTACGTTAGCTACTACTTTTACCTCAAGTCAGGGACTTCTTCTAATGATTCCTAGTATGTATAAGATTGCTGGAGAAGCTCTTCCTTGCGTAATAAACGTAGCAGCAAGATCACTTGCAAGTCACGCACTTAGTATTTTTGGGGATCATCAAGACGTTTATGCAACAAGGCAAACTGGTTTTGCAATGATGGCTTCATCTAGTGTACAAGATGTAATGAACTTAACTGCTGTTTCATACTTATCATCAATTGAAAATAGGATGCCAGTATTAAATTTTTTTGATGGTTTTAGAACTAGTCATGAAATGAAAAAAATAGAAATACTAGATGGATCAGATTTAAAATATTTATTAAACCGAAAAGCGTTAACTGATTTTAAAAAAAGGAGTATGCTAGCAAGTAATGTTGTTAGGGGAACTACTCAAAATGATGATATATATTTTCAAAATATAGAAGCTAAGAACTTAGATTATAAAAATATGCCAGATGTGGTAAACAATTATATGAATAAGATTAATGATTTAACTGGTAAAAATTATAAACCATTTAATTATTATGGTGATCCTAATGCTGAAAAAATAATAATAGCCATGGGATCAGTTTGTGATACTATAAAAGAGGTAATTAACAATGAAAAAGATAAACTAGGGTTGTTGGAAGTCCATTTATACAGGCCATTTAGTAAAAAGTATTTTTTTAATGAATTGCCTAAAACGGTAAAAAAAATAGCGGTACTAGATAGAACAAAAGAAGCAGGTTCAGCCGGGGAACCCTTATATTTAGACGTTATAAGCATGTTTGTAAACAAAAGTATAGTTCCTAATATAATTGGAGGAAGGTATGGCTTATCTGGAAAAAACACGGATACGGCTTGTATAAAAGGAGTTTTTGACTTCCTTGATGATGAACATAATTTTACTGATTTTACCGTGGGTATAGAAGATGATTTAAGTAATAAAAGTCTTATAATTCCTAAGTATAATATAAAGCAAAAAGGAACAAGGGAAATTATTATATATGGGTATGGGTCAGATGGAATGGTTAGTGCCTCAAAAGATGTTATTTCAATATTAGGTAATAATACTGAGGCTTTTGTTCAAGGATACTTTCAGTATGATTCTAAAAAAAGCGGGGGTGTTACAAAAAGTCACTTAAGAGTGTCTAAAAACGATATAAATAGTCCATATTACGTTGCTTCGGCAAATATTTTAGTATGTACAAAGGATTCATATTTATTAAAATATGATGTTGTTAACCAGCTAAAAGAAAACGGAACATTTATTCTTGTTACGTCTTTATCAAAAGATAACTTAATAACTTTTTTACCAAATGAGGTGAAAAAGGTTATTATTGATAAAAACATAACTTTTTATACCATTGATGCTTTTGGAATTGCTGAAGAAAACGGTATAAATAACAAGATAAGTACCATTATTGAAACAGCTATATTTAAAGTGGGTAGTCTTGTTAATTATGAGGCTATTAAAAACAAAATTCAGGAACAAATAATAAGAAAGTTTTCTAAAAAGGGAAATGATATTGTTAATGCTAACCTTAAAGCAATCTTACAAGTAGATGAAGCTTTAATAAAGGTTGATATTAATATTGTTGATTTAAAAGAAGATGAAGTTATTAAAACGTTTATTACTAACGATAAAATATTTAATTATACTTCAGCATTAAGAGGAGAAGAACTTACGGTTGGTGACTTTCAAAATCATAAAGATGGTAGTTTTAATCCAGCTACTACTAAATATGAAAAAAGATCGATTGCTAAGATGCTCCCATGTTGGAATAAGGACTTTTGTATTGAGTGCAACCAGTGTTCTTTAGTGTGTCCCCATGCGGTTATAAGACCTTTTATGTTAACTAAAGAAGAAGTTGATAGATATGATTTAAATAGTAAAGTTAAACCAGTAATTGGTAAAGAAAACTTGTATTATTACATGGCAATATCTGCTGAAAATTGTACGGGATGTGGAGTGTGTGCTTCTGTTTGTCCAGCTAAAGAAAAAGCTATTACTATGAAGTGTGAACAAGAAGTAGAAAAAAGAAGTGTCGATTTAATTTTTGAAAACGTGAAAAATAAAAACGTTGTTTCAAAAAGTACGGTAAAAGGATCTCAATTTGAAAAACCATTATTTGAATTTTCAGGAGCTTGTGCTGGATGTGGTCAAACACCATATATAAAATTATTAACGCAGATAATTGGTAAAAACCTTGTAATTGCAAATGCTACTGGATGTTCCTCTATTTATGGAGGAAGTCATCCAGCTATGCCATATTCTGTTTCTTGGGCTAATTCTTTGTTTGAAGATAACGCTGAGTTTGGTCTTGGAATAAAGATGGGCGATGAAACCTCAAAGGAAAAAATAAAATCCATCATAGATTCTTCTGAATTAACCGAGGATAATCAGTTGTTAGTAAACAAGTGGTTTAATAACATGAATGATTATGAAACTTGTAAAGACGTAATGGAGAATCTTGATTATTCAGAATTAATGCCACTGGAAAGAATAAAAGAATACTTACTTCCTAAATCAATTTGGATTATTGGTGGCGACGGATGGGCCTATGACATTGGTTATGGAGGTTTAGATCACGTGCTTTCAAGTGGTGAAGACGTTAACATATTAGTGTTAGATACTGAAGTTTACTCTAATACTGGAGGCCAAACGTCTAAGTCAACTAGGGAAGGTGCTGTTGCTAAATTCTCATCTACTGGTAAAAAAACTCAGAAGAAAGATTTAGCTAGAATGGCGATGGTCTATGATAATGTTTATGTGGCTTCAATTTGTTTGGGTGGAAACATGCAACAGTCAATAAAAGCAATAGAAGAGGCTGAAAATCATAAAGGACCTTCACTTATAATTGCGTATGCCCCATGTATAAATCATGGTATAATTTCAGGGATGAAAACAAGCATAGCTGAAGAAAAATTAGCGGTTGAAAGTGGTTACTATCCAATTTTTAGATATAATCCAAAAGAGGATAAGCTATTGCTTGATTATAAAAATCCGGATTTTAATAGGTATGATGAATTACTAAACAATGAAAATAGGTATGTAATGTTAAAAAATATTAATCCTCAAAAAGCTGAAACTTTATTAAAAATAAATAAAGAGCAAGCTATAAAGAGGTTTAATTATTATTTGAAACTTTCACAAAAAGAAACAAGTTTATTATAAACTTGTTTTTAGCATATTTATAAGTTATAATTAAACGGGTGATAAACAATGAATTTAATAACAATAAAAATAGATGAAATATATGAAACAACTATAACTTCACTTGAAAATGAAGGATCTGGAGTGGGAAAAGTGAAAGGTATTACGGTTTTTGTTTCAGGCGCTTTAGTAGGTGAGACGGTAAGAGTTAGAATAACGCAAGTGAAAAAAAATTATGCAAGGGCAAAACTAATTGAGATTATCTCACCTTCAATAACGCGTGAAAAATCTGAATGCCCATATTATGGTAAGTGCGGAGGATGTAACTTAAGACATCAAACGGAAAAAGAAAATTTGAATTTTAAAAAAGCTAAAATAGTAACTGCGTTAAAGAGAATTGGTAAAATTGATGCTGAAGTGCAAGATGTTATACCGTCTTTAAAGGTTAATAATTATAGGAATAAGGCTACATTTAAAGTGGAAAAAAACAAAATAGGTTTTTATGAAGAAAATAGTTATAGATTAATTGATATTGATAATTGTAAACTTTTAGAAGAAAACATTAACCAATGTTTAATCCATATAAGAAATTATATAAAATCAAATGATAATCAAGTTAAAATGATAACAATTAAATATAGCAATGCTTTTGGTAATTTATTGGTTGACGTATTTAGTGCGGATGAAAAAGATGAAAGAATTATAAAATATTTAATTGATATGGATAAAAACGTTAAAACCATTATATTTAATGATCAAGTAAGGTATGGTGATGGATACATCAATCAAATTACTAATTCACTAATGTTTAAGTGTTCAGCTAAATCATTTTTCCAGATAAATACAGTTCAAACGGAAAAGCTGTATGATACGGTAATGTCTGTTGCAAATTTACAAAGAGATGATGTCGTTTTAGATTTATACTGTGGAACTGGAACTTTGACAAATATTATTGCTAAAAAAGTTAAAAGGGTAATTGGTATAGAAATTATTCAAGACGCGGTTTTTGATGCAAAAGAAAATGCTAAGGTTAATTCGATTAATAATGTTAAGTTTCTTTGTGGGAATGTATTAAATGAAATAAAACATATAAATGCTAAGGTTAATGCTATATTTATTGATCCACCAAGAAAGGGAGTTGAAAAAAGCACATTAGAAGTTGTATTAAAAATATTTCCTAAAAAAATAATTTATATATCATGTAATCCGGTAACTTTAGCAAGAGATTTAAAAACATTAGGAGAAAAATATGAAGTTACTAAAGTTATTCCAGTTGATATGTTTCCAAAAACTAGCCATATTGAGTGCGTATGCGTTTTAAATCGTTGCTAGACTTTATAAAATAAGTAAAAAAACTATTCTTAAGTTTATTAATAAAGCAAAAAGCTTTATTAATAAAAACTGATTTGTAAAAGAAAGAAGGAAAAATATGAATAATGCTACTGTGCGCAGCAATGTAAAAATCGGGTCAGAAGTATTAATTGTTTTAAAAGAAGATCAAAAAAGTGGTAAACTTACTAGAGGAACTGTTAAACAAATACTAACTAATTCAAGCAACCATTCTAGAGGAATAAAGGTAATGTTAACAAACGGAATGGTTGGAAGAGTTCAAAAATTTATTTAGAAGGTTAAAAAGGTAACGATTAAAATGAAAATAATATCGAAAAAGTACTTAGATCAAAATTTTAGTGATGAAGAATACGTATGGTATGCTTGTTATGGATCTAACATTAATTATGATAGGTTTATGTATTATATAAGAGGTGATGAAACTGAAAAATATAGCACTAAAGCAGGGTGCAAAGACAAAAATGAACCTCTAGAATTCAAAAAATACGTTTTTAAATGTCCTATTTATTTTGCCGGATATAGCAAAAGGTGGGGTGGTGGAATGGCTTTTTTAGATTATCAAAACAGTGGTCACTCTTTTGGAAAAATATATAAAATTAAAGTAAGCCAGTTTAAGGGAATCTTAGAACAAGAACAAAGATGTAAATTATATGATGCTATAGTATATGTTGATAATGTAGAATCTTTAGCAGTATTTACTTTTACAGCTAAAGAAAAATTAAACGATTTAAATTCCCCTAGCCATTTATATTGCCAAGTAATAAAAGAAGGATTATTACAAACTTATAAAGAGTTAACAATTACTAAAATAAATCAATATTTTAAGGATAGTAGTATTTAAGACTTAGAGAGGGTAACATGATAAAAATTTTTGAAGTTCAAGGAACAGATTATGAAATGGGATGTCAAATTGGGAAACAATTTAAAAAATATTTACAAAAGGCAATTAGAAAATATGAAAAAAAGTTGGATAGTAAAGTAATTTATTTAAAAGTAAAAGAAATGGAAGATAAATGTAAAAAAGATTATCCAAGGTGTTTAGAAGAAATATATGGTAGGGCTGATGGATCAGAAGTATCAAGGGATGCTATGTTATTAATGTTTTTTCCAGAAGTATATAAAAAAGCAGATGGATGTACAACACTTATTTTTAAAAAAGAAAAAGATAATTTTTTGTTTTGCCATAATGAAGATGGTAAAAGTTATAATTCTAATAACGTGGCACTAATTAAGTATAATTATAAAAATTTTTGGGTAGTAGCGTATACAATGGCTGAAAAACTAGCAGGCAATGCTTTTACGTATAATAGCTATGGACTTGTTTTTTCTAGTAACTATATTTTTGATACAGCAGTAGACCTAAATAATATATCGAGGTATATTGCTGTAAAAGAAGTAATTAATTCTAGTAGTGTTGAAGAGGCTGTTGATAAGTTGGAAAAATGTAAAGTTGCATCACCTTTTAGTTTAAATATATTAGATGTTAACTTAAATATTGCAGTTAATGTAGAAAAGGATATTGAAGGAACATACGTTACTAAAATTAATAATCGTTATGCAAGAGCAAACCATTTTATTGCAAAATCCGAAGGATTACCTAAAGAACCAATAAGTTCGAAGTTTAGATATAATAAGGCTAAAGAATTGTTAACATCTTTAAATAAAAAAGAAAGTTCAATTACTAGTTTGATAAATATTTTAAGTTATGAAACAAGAGATTATTATTCTTCGATTTTTAAAGATCCTAATAAGTATAAGGGTAATGGTGTAACAGTTGCTAATTTTTCAATTGAGAGTAAAACAAAAAAAATCAGAATTCATGATTATTTAAATGATAATGTTTTTATTTTTGACTATAATAATTTTATGAAAGATAGTTAAAATGGTTGTTTTATCAATTTAATTTGCATTTAAAAGATAAAATTGTTATACTAAAAGTATAAAATAATGGGAAGTAAGGAGAAAAAATGAATTTAAATAAGAAAAACACAAGACAATTAATGCTTTTAATAGCCTTTGCAGCGTTAATGATATGGATTGCAAATAATTATATGCTATTTATTGATTTTTTAGGATTTATGCTTAAAATAATAATCCCTTTAATTCTTGGATGTGCAATAGCCTTTATTTTAAACTTGCCAATGAGTTCAATTGAAAGAAGACTTTTTAAATCAGAAAAGATAAAAAGAAAGCCAGCTAGAATATTATCATTAATAATATCGATTATATTAATAATTGGAGTAGTTGGGATAATAATGTTTTTAGTTATTCCAGAGTTTATTGATGCGTTAATATCAATAAGTAAAGAATTTCCAAAAGCATTGAACTGGTTTCAAAACCTATTAGAAAAGTTAACGGGAGCTTATCCAATTATTCAAGAAGAAATAAAAAAAATAGGTAATTTTGATATTAGTAAAACAATTATTTCGTCTATGGGTAACGTGGTTACTATTACAATGAACATTGTAACAACTTTTGTATCGAGTTTAATTACCTTAATAATTGGTTTGGTTTTTTCAATTTATATATTGTTAGAAAAAGAGAAACTAGTTCTTCAAATAAAAAAAGTTATGAAAGTGTTATTACCAGAAACTATTGGTCAAAAAATTATTGGAATCGCCAAAATAACTGGTGAATCCTTTTCAAACTTTTTAACAGGACAATGTGTAGAAGCATGTATATTAGGTATGATATTCTTTATTGTAATGACTATATTTAATTTTCCATATGCTTTAATTGTTGGTGTTTTAATTACTATAACCGCGCTAATTCCTTTTGTTGGACCATTTATAACTTTAGTTATTGGCTTTGTTTTAATTGCTGTAGTAAGTCCAATAAAAGCGTTTTGGTTTATATTACTATTTTTGGTGTTACAACAAATTGAAGAAAACTTTATATATCCAAGGATAGTTGGCAAATCAGTTGGCCTACCGGCAATCTGGACGTTAGTTGCTATAACAATTGGTGGAAGTATTTTTGGCTTATTAGGAATATTAGTGAGCGTTCCAATATCTTCAATTTTATATTCGCTTTTCAGGGCATATATTAATGAAAAAACCGAAAAAGAGTCTATTGACAAGTCATAATAAAAGATATATAATATTTTTATAAGTAGTAATTATTACTATTTAGAGGTGAAGCATGAGATATTCTAAACAAAGAGAAGTTGTTTTTGAAGTAGTAAGCAAAAGTGATGATCATCCAGAAGTAAAAAAAATTTATGAGCGAGTAAAGGAAAAAATTCCAAACATAAGTCTAGGAACGGTTTATCGTAATTTAAACACTTTATCAGCTGATAACCAAATAAAAAAAATAATTTCTTTTGATGGAGAACACTTTGATAAAACAACGTATGAGCATTACCACGCTTATTGTGATATTTGTAAAAACGTTTTTGACGTTAATCTTAAATTTTTAAGTGATACATCAGAAAAAATAGAGAAGAATACTGGTATTAAAGTTATTTCCTGTAACTTTATTATAAAAGGAATATGTCATAATTGTCAAAAAAACAAGAAAGAAAGAGAGGACTAAAACAATGGAATTAAAAGGAACAAAAACAGAAAAAAACTTAATGGAAGCTTTTGCAGGAGAAAGCCAAGCAAGAAATAAATATACTTATTTTGCTAGTAAAGCAAAAAAAGATGGTTATGAACAAATATCTTCAATATTTAGCCAAACTGCAGATAATGAAAAAGAGCATGCTAAAATATGGTTTAAGTTATTAAATGACGGTATTGGAACAACAAGTGAAAACTTAAAAGCAGCTGCTGCTGGTGAAAAATATGAGTGGACAGAAATGTACGCAACTTTTGCTAAAGAAGCAAAAGAAGAAGGTTTTGATCGTATAGCTTTTTTGTTTGAAGAAGTAGCTAAAATTGAAAAAGAACATGAAGGTAGATACTTAAAGTTGTTAGGAAACATTGATGATAACATTGTGTTTAAAAGAGGAGAAGATACTGTTTGGATTTGTCGTAACTGTGGTCATGTATACGTTGGAGAAAATGCTCCTCAAATATGCCCAGTATGTGAACATCCACAATCTTACTTTCAAATGGAAACCATTAATTATTAATATATAAAGTGCCTTACGGCACTTTTTTATTTTACATAGTGAAGTAAAATAAATGTTTAAGTTACGTTCTTTTTATTTTAATGTTATAATATGAACAGGTGATAATTATGAGAAAGAAATTAAACATTGTTTACGAAGATAAAAATATTATAGTAATAAATAAGCCAGCTGGTTTATTTACTATTTCCACTCCAAAAGAAAAAAATAAAACCTTATATCATGAAGTATCAGATTATTTAAAAAAGAGTAATCCAAAGGCTAAAGTATTTATTATTCATAGGCTTGATAAAGATACTTCCGGAATTATTATGTTTGCAAAAAGTGAGCAAATAAAATACATGTATCAAAATAATTGGGATAATTTAGTAACAGAAAGAAATTATGTTGCTATTGTTGAAGGGGTTTTAGAATCTAAAGAAGGAACGATTAAATCATATTTAAAGGAAACAAAGACTTTGCTTGTTTATTCAACCGATGATGAAAAAAACGGTAAATTAGCAATTACTAAATATAAAGTAATAAAGACTTTAAAAAATTATTCAATGTTAAATATAGAAATAAAAACCGGACGTAAAAACCAAATCAGGGTTCATATGAAAGATATAGGTCACATTGTTATTGGTGATAAGAAATATGGTTCAAAAACCAGTCCGATAAATAGGCTTGCATTGCATGCAAATAGGTTAATTGTTACTAATCCTAAAACAAAAAAAAGCATGGTGTTTGAAACAAATATTCCAAAAAGCTTTAAAACCATGTTTAATATCTAAAAGTTAATAATAAGATATTTAGAGGAGTATATATGAAAAAATTAAATTTTCTAAAAGAAAAGTTAGTCGCTCACAGAGGATATCATGATATTACTATTGGAATTGCAGAAAATTCGTTAAATTCTTTTAGACGTGCTGTTAAAAATAATTACTTAATTGAATTAGACGTTCACTTATTAAAAGATAAGTCTTTGGTTGTGTTTCATGATGATAATCTAAAAAGAGCATGTGGAGTTGATAAAGAGATTGACTCTTGTACTTATGCTGAAATAAAAAATTTAACTTTGTTTAATACCTCATCAAAAATACCTTTATTAAAAGAAGTTTTTGATGAAGTAAAAGGTAGAGTTCCAATTCTTATTGAGACAAAGGGAAATAATAAATATGGTGAATTAGAAGAAATTTTATTACGGGAAATAAAAGCATATAGTGGTTTAACGGCAGTTCAGAGTTTTAATCCTAAGTCAATTTACTGGTTTAAAAAGAATTCTAATACTTATCCAAGAGGAATTTTGATAAAATCATTAAGTAATGGATGTTTGACAAAAAACGTATTTAAAGCGGTTATATATGACATGTTTTTAAAAACTGATTTTATATCTTATGATATAAGGGGATTGCCAAATAATTACGTAGATTCAAAGCGAAAAGGGAAAATAATTTTAGGTTGGACTATAAGGTCTAAGAAAGATTATGAAGCATCTAAACCTTTTTGTGATAATTTTATTTGTGAAAATATTCTTGCTTATAAAGCTTCTATTAAATAGAAATTTTTATTTAAACTTTTTTAGTATTGCTTTTTTTTAAAAAAGTGATAATATAATATCTAGAAGATAAGGAGAAAACGAATGAAAAAAAGCGTCATTATTGCAATTGTAGTAGTTTCAATAGTTTTAATTATTGGAGGATTTTTCACAGTAAAGTATAATTCAATAGTTTCTAAGGAAGAAGGAGTAAAAACTTCAGAATCTAACATTGGAACAAATCTTAAAAGAAGGGCAGATTTAATTCCTAATTTAGTTAATACGGTAAAAGGATATTCAGTTCATGAACAAAGTGCTATTGATTCGGTTACGACAGCTAGAGAAAAAATGGTTGATTCAAACAATGTAAATGATAAGTTAAAAGCAAATGATGAGTTATCAAATTCAATAAGTAAATTAATGCTAATTGTTGAAAACTATCCTGAGTTAAAAGCAAATGTTAATTTTATTCAATTACAAGATGAGTTAGCTGGAACTGAAAACAGAATCGCAGTATCAAGAAAAGACTATAACGACAGTGTTCAAGAATATAATTCTTATATTAAGAAGTTTCCTAACAACATTATTGCAAAAATGTTTAACTTTGGTACTATAGAATATTTCAAAGCAGATGAGAGTGTAAATGAAGTTCCTGAAGTTACGTTCGAATAGTATTAATTTATTAATACTATTTCTTTTATTTATAGTACCAATAAAAGTAAATGCATTAGTAAATCCAACTAATGAATTTTATGTAAATGATTATGCTGACATATTATCAGAAGAAACAGAAAATTATATAATTGAAAACGGAAAAATTTTAGAGAAAAATACTAATGCTCAAATAGTGGTTGTAACGGTTAAAAATCTAGAAGGAATGGACATTGAATCTTATTCTTTAGAATTAGCACGAAAGTTTACAATGGGTGGTGCTAAAAAAGATAATGGATTGCTACTGCTATTAGCATTAGAGGAAAGAGAGTTTCGAGTAGAAGTAGGATACGGGCTTGAAGGGATTTTACCTGATGGTAAAACTGGGAGAATTCAAGATGAATACATTATTCCATATCTAAAAGAAGATAAATGGGATGAAGGAGTCCTTAAAGGATATAAAGCATTTTATAATGAAGTGGCATTATCTTCTGGTTTTGATTCTTCAGTAAACCCAGTTGAATTTGAAGAAGTAGAAAGCAATGACATTGGAACATCTATATTTTCTTGTTATATAGGTTTAGCTTTTATACTCGCTATACTGTTTTTTAAAATATTTAAAATTAAAACAAAAAAACAACGATTTATATTTTTTGCTTTCTTTCAAACCGTATCAACGGTTTTGATGATAAGTTTGATTTATATTTTTTCTTCATCTATATTTAATTATATAATTAGTTATATGTTTATTACTATTTTAAATTTTATAATTACAAGTAAATCTGGATTTAAAAACTTGAAAACAGGAGGTTTAAGACTTTCAAGTGGTTCAAGTTTCACCAGAGGTGGCTCTTCTGGAGGAGGTGGCTCTTTCGGAGGTGGAGGTAGTTCAAGAAGATTTTAACGTAAGAACACTTTATTTATAGTAAAGTGTTTTTATATTTTTATATAAAGGCTTTGAATAATATCATAAAAATGATAAAATAAACTAAGAAGGTGATGTTATGCGTTTATCAAAAGATTGGACTGATTATGAAATAATCGATATGGCTGATGGAAAAAAATTAGAGCGATGGGGAAATTGCTTTTTAGATAGGCCAGATCCTCAAATAGTATGGGAAGAAAAAAGTTTTCCTGATTTATGGCAAAATGCTAACGCTGTTTATCATAGAAGTAAAACTGGTGGGGGTTATTGGGAAAATAAAAATAAAACACCAGAAGTATGGCAAGTAAAATATAAAGATTTAACTTTTAACATTAAGCAAATGGGCTTTAAGCATACGGGACTTTTTCCGGAACAGGCAGTTAACTGGGATTATATGATTAAAAAAATAAAAAGTAGTAAACGTAGTATAAAAGTGCTGAATCTCTTTGCTTATACAGGTGGAGCAACAGTAGCTTGTGCTTATGCTGGAGCTTTGGTAGTTCACGTTGATTCTTCAAAAGGAATGGTTGCATGGGCTAAGGAAAATCTAGAATCTTCTAATTTAGAGGATAAACCAGTTCGATTTATTGTTGATGATTGTATCAAATTTGTAGAAAGAGAAATAAGAAGGGGTAGTAAGTATGATGCTATTATAATGGATCCCCCTTCATTTGGAAGGGGTGTAAATGGAGAAGTTTGGTCTATTGAAAAAGATTTATTTAACTTAATTGGATTATGTAAGCAAGTTTTAAGCGATGATCCGCTGTTTTTCTTAATTAATTCATATACTACTGGATTATCACCTGTTGTTTTAGAAAACGTTTTAAATTTGACAATAGAAACTAAATATCATGGTAAAATTTCATCTGGAGAAGTAGGTTTACCAATGACTAATAGTAAGCTTATTTTACCTTGCGGGATATATGGTCTTTGGGAAAATGAATGATTTAGTAGTAATATATGAAGATAACCACATAATTGTAGTAGTAAAACCGGAGAACGTTTTATCACAATCGGATTCAAGTGGCGATATTGATTTACTAACCATGGTAAAAAGTTATATCAAGGAAAAACATAATAAACCAGGGAATGTTTACGTAGGCCTTATTCACCGCCTTGATCGACCAGTTGGCGGAATAATGGTTTTTGCAAAAACGTCTAAAGCTGCAAAGCGTTTAAACGAACAAATTAAAAACGGTAATTTTAAAAAGACTTATGTGCTTATTTGTGAAGGGCACATAGAAAACAAAGCAGATACGCTTATTAATTACTTATATAAAGATGAAAAATTATGCGTTTCTAAAGTGGTAAACGAAAATCACCCTGGTGCTAAACTATCAAAGTTAGAATATGAAGTGATTAATTATATTGATAATAAAACGATAGTTAAGGTAAACTTGTTAACAGGGAGGCATCATCAAATAAGATTGCAATTTAGTAACATGAACCATCCAATATGTGGAGACGTTAGATATGGTTCGAAAAGTAATTTTAACTTACGATTATATGCATACAAATTAGAATTTAAACATCCAGTAAAAAACGAATTTATGGAATTCATTAAATTACCAAGTTGGGAGGAAATTAAAAATGAAACAACTATACATTGACTTTGATGGTGTTATTTTAGATACTATTACAAAGACTTATAAAATGTTAGAAGACGCACAAATAGATAAAAAAGATTCAAGCAAAGTTACGGAGTTTTTTAAAAACTTAGATTGGAAAAAAACGATTGAAGAAACAGACCAAATAAATGATAGTATAAATGAAATTAAAAAAATTTGTGCTAGCAAAAAATTTAACGTATATATTTTAACTCATGTTAATTCTACTAATGAAATGATTCAAAAAATTAATTATTTGCACACAAATTTACCAGAAGTAACTGTTGTTAGTGTTCCAAAAGAATTATCAAAAGCAAACGTTGTTAATCCTTGTGCAGCTATATTAATTGATGATTATTCAGGCAATTTAAAAGAGTGGCAAAAAAAACTTGGAATTGGTATTAAGTTTGTAACAAAAAAAGAAAATAGTGATTATCCAGAGATAAGCTATTTATCAGAAATTATAAATATGTTTAATTAGAAACACTAAAAGCAGCAAGTAATGAACTGCTTTTTCTTTTGGTGAATTTTGTCGAAATATAGAAAAATTTTAATATTTGTGTTACAATAACATTAAGATAAAACTTTTGACGTGAGAAGTATTTAAGCGTGAGTTAGGAGAAACTTGAATGTACTGTGAAAATTGTGGTAATAAGCTTGAAAATAATGAACAATTTTGCAATAAGTGTGGTAAAAAAAATTATCCAGAACAAAGTCAAATACAGTTTAATAACATTCCGGAAAAGCCCTCTTTTACTAACAAAATTAGTTTTAAAGGGAAAATAGTTTTAGCAATTGGCAGTATTTGTGGAACGTTTATTTTAATTTTAATGATTATTTTAGTAACTATTGGTAAAAATTACTATTTTTCTAGTGAATCTTATGGAGAAGAAAATAAAAGTCAAAATTCACAAGTAGTGGATTCTTCAAGAAAAAAGAGTAAGTATAGTACCTCAATTGTTTATGATCATACGTATTTAGGAATTATTATAAATAGTATGAGTGATGCTAATAAGTTAATTCAAACTGATTCAGTTGATCAAAAAAATATGTGCTCAAAAGAAGTTGTTAATATTGAAAATAATATTATTAATAATTATGGAATAACGGCGGTTAATTTATGTGAGATGGATGTTGCTTTTGCTAGTGAGTTAGAAAGAGTTGTTAAAGTAATATATGATAATTATCCATCAGCAAGAGGACTTTTAACTAATTTAAGTTTAGCAAACGTATCTTTAAGCAATGGATATATTGCTGCTTTTATGCCGTCTTTTATATTTGGAGAAGCAAAGTCGGTTTATGTAAATAAATCACAAATATTACTTAATAGCTCTTATTTCTTAAACCCAGCAAGAATGCAAGCTACAGTAACTAGTGGATCTGATGTAGGACATTTTCCAAAAAACGCAACTATGTATTCACCTGTTGCTCATGAATTTGGCCATTACTTGTCATTTGTATCAATGATAAATCACTATAATTTTGGCTCAATGTTATTAATTAATGATGATAATTATGATTTGTATTCAAAAATCATGGATGATTTTATTGAAGGTAAATTTTCTTTGAAACTAATAGAAGAAGCGTATGATAATTATAAAAAAGATACTAATAAAAACATTACGTTATTAGAATTTAGAAGTAGTATTTCTGCTTATGCAGTTGCTAAAGATAACTCAGGAAATTATATTTATGACGAAACTATTGCTGAAGCTTTTCATGATTATTATTTAAATGGTGATAATGCTTGTGAGGCTAGCAAATACATAGTAAACGTACTTAAGAAATACGTTGAAAAGGTAGGTGCATAATGAAAAAACTAATAATTGGAATTGTAATCTTGATTTTATTTGTTGACCCAGTCCATGCTACTTCAAGTTTTGATATTGATGTTAACAAAATAGATTTAAATAATGGCAAAACAATTGAAGTTACTAATAATTTTAAAGATAAGTATCTAATTGATCATGATACCACAAAAAATAACGATAAACTTGAAAAAGAAATAGGGTTATTAACTAAAAAAATTACGTATTTATTACTAGGTGAGAGTGATAAAAAAAAGGAAACCTCTGAAACTTATATGAAAAGGAAAAAGGAGTTTTTATCACTAAGGTATAACCCCATAGTACCAAAAAAAGCCGATGGTACTTTAGATGAAACAAGTAAAGAGTATACTGATGACTTAGTATCAGGTCTTTCAGTAGTTTCAAACATGTTTATTCAATTTGACGAATTGAATGCGGTGTATAAAGATTTGAATGATATTAAAGTGGTAAAAGCACAAAACGTAGTAATTAGTAAGATAACTTTATCAAACGTATTATTAAATGAAACTGATGAAAACCAGCCGATGAAGTATAAGTCTAAGACTACTAATTTAGTAATATATTATTATTTTAAAGAATTAAATGGTAAGTACAAATTGTATACTTTAATGGGAGAAACAGGTGAAGGCATAGAAAACTATTATCAAGAAGTAGAATCATCAGAAAATAGTAATTTAATGGCAATTAATGCGAGTTATGAATCTGATATAAGCAGTATATATAATTACGATAAATTAAATGCTCTTTCCAGTGATTCAGTTAAAAAAATATATAATTCAAATATAAATAAAATATTGATTTTAAATACTTATTATAATAATGCTATTGTTGATACGGCAACTGGATTTTTTATAAATAAGGGGTTGATTGTTACTACATGGGATTATTTGGAATATGCTCTTAGTCATGGTCAGTACGTTTTATTAAGGGATAATATGAATAATTCTTATGAAATGGACGGGATAGTAAGTGCCAATCCAGAAGCAAACATGGCAATCATAAAGCTAAAAGAAAATGTCGGTGAAGGAATTGTTTTTGGCAATTCTAATGCTGTTAAATACGAAGATCCAGTAATTACAATAAACAGTAAAAATGGAGTTGGTTTAACTTTACAAAAGGGAATTGTGATATCAAAGGATCGTGGTATTAAAAGTCTTCTTCCACTTTTTGAAACCGATGAGGGAAGTCCACTTCTTGATTCTAAAGGTAATGTTATTGGAATTAATACCTCAGACTCAATAAACACAAGTATTTCATATGCAGTTGAAACTGACTGTTTGAAAAAAGTTCAAACAAAATTTAATGCTACTGATTTTAAAAACATTGATACTATTAGTTTTGATGAATTAAAAGAAAAATATTATTATTCCAGTACTAATAGTGAAATTATAAGTAATAACATTAGTAATAATAAATGGAAAAAATATAAAAAAGTTGGAAACATTGAAAACACTATTAAGTTAAAACTTGTTAAAGCAAGCTACACCGATGGCATCGTAAGTTTAAGGTACGTAAATAAAGCTTCTGATTTTATAAGTAGTATGCATCTTTCATCCCCATTTAAAAAAGCTTTAATTACTCAAAAGTTTAAAGAAACGTTAAGTAGTGATCGTAAATCAATACTTATTAGTAATGATTATAAAGTGATAATTCAGGAAGAATTTAATTACTTAATAGTAGTTATTGTGAAGGTGTAATTATGAAAAAAATAATAGAGAAAAATAAGTTTTTAATAATTGTTTTTATTATATGTTTTGCTATGCTTATAAGCATAATAGCAATAATATTAAATAACAAGTCAAAAATTTTAAACTACAGTACTGATGATTATCGTGTTAAATATAGCTCAATTTGGAAAGTAAAAACAAAAAAAAGAAATGAAATAGTATTTAAACATAAAAGTAAAAGTATGATTAAAATTGATATAACATATTTAGATTCTGAGTATAAACATGATGAGTTATTAGACCTTGTTGAAAATTTATTGTATCATATTGAAAAACAAAACCCTGATTATAAGCTTATTGCTAAAGAACCCTCAAAAATTACTAAAAAAGCTTATGATGGTTATAAGGTGCTATATGAAAATAAAGATAGCCAAGCATTAGTTGTAATAGGTAAAGTTGGTAATAGGCTTATGATGGTAAGCTATGAATCAAAAGACAAGTATTTTGATGTGTTATTAGATAGTGTTCAAAGCATTATTTATAACTTTGAATTACTTGATGAAAAAATAACGGCGAGTTACAAACTTAAGTCTTTAAAAACTTCAGAAGTTAAATTTTCTAAAAGTAAAAATGAAAAGATAGTTGAAAATAAAAAATATGAAATTGCAAGTGATAATTATTTAGTTAAATATAGCATACCAGATAATTTTGAATTATCAGATTTTGATTCTTCAGGAAATTACTTTAATTATAAATCTTTAAAAGATGGAACAATAAAATTAAGTACATCTATTAGTAATAAAAATGTATATGAATGGTTAAATGATGATTCTTCAAGCTTTAATAGGGAGATAAAATACATTAAAGATAATCCAAAGACGCATATTAAATTTAAAGAAAATCTAGAAAAAATCGGTAAAACTGATAACTTTATTTATAAAGCAAGCTATGTTAGTAACACAAAACATAGTTACGAAAAAGCGTATTTAATATACTCTTTAGGATATAAAAGAGCTTTTATTATTGAAATAGAATCAAATGATGTGAAAATTAGTAATGATATAATTAAAAATATAAAAATGTTAACTTATCAAAACTACGCTGAATATATTTATAGAAATATAGATAATGGATATTTAAAAAATGAAATGAAAAAGATGGTTAAAGATTATGATAGCAATGATAAAAATTATTTTTTAATTTCGTTATTAACACCAGAAAAGTATAAAGAAATTTATCATAACTCGTTAAACGTGTATGAATATAGATATTTTGGTCTTGATTATGATGAAGATAATTATTTTTATAAATATAATGTAACTTATCAGCTATCAACCTTATCAAATATA
>JAVXAN010000007.1:0-25075 GCA_036660495.1 Bacilli bacterium
AATAGTTCTCCAGCGTTAATCAAATTCATTTCTTCACGAATAATGTTTTCAACGTTTTTTAAAACTTGATAGCCAAGTGGTAAATACATATACACTCCACTTGAAGTTTTTTTGATCATTCCAGCCCTAGTTAGAAGGTTTCCACTTACTGAGTCTTCATCCTTGCTTTCTTCTCTTAAGGTATAAAAATAATTGTTTTTTAATTTCATGTTTTTCAACTCCATTACTTATAAAGTATATCTCAAACTTAATTTTATTGCAAGAAAAAGGTACTAAGCTTTCTTAGCACCAATCGTTTTAACTATTCCTCTATTAGGAACAACGTGTTTTTGTCTTAAACTATCTAATTTATCATTATTAACAAGATAAAAACTTTCTCCTGCGTTTTCACATTCGTCTTTACATTTAGTTATAGCACCAGTTGCAATTAAAAAGCTAACAACATCATTTGTTGACTTACTTTCAGACAAAATCTTTGAACTAAAACTTGATACCTGTTCAGGTACTTTGTCAAACACCTCATCAAAGCCTTCATCAGAAGAAAAACTTTCTATTTCGAACATCTTATTCATAAAATCACCTATCCTATTTTTTTTATTACCTCTTTTAGTTTTAATTCTTCATCATTTAACTTTTCACGTTCAGCTTCTACAATCTTTTGTGGTGCACTTGTTACATATTTTTCATTTGTTAAAAGACTTTTTCTTCTTCTAATACTTGCCTCTAATTCATCTTTTGATTTACTTAAAAGCATTATATCTTCACTTGTTGTACCTTTTGTCTCATAACATATAGTTAACTTACCACCTGTAAAAACCACGTCTAAAGTCTCAGAATTTTCAACTGAGGAAATTATAATATCGCATTTAAGTAATTTTGTCAATATTTGACTATTATTTTCAATAATATGTTTATTGTTATTATCAAAATTATTTATTATCTTAAAACCTTTTGGAACGTTTTTTTCTAATATAACGTTCCTAAGCGTTGAAATTATTTCAATTAACGTTTCTATTTCCTTAGCTTCTTTTTCAAAAACGTAATTTTTATTATATTTAGGATAACTACTTATCATGATCATTTTGGCATCTTTTATTGGCATAAAGTTATATATTTCTTCAGTTACGTATGGCATAAATGGATGAAGCATCTTAATAATTGAAGTAAGAACAATTATTAAGCATGACTTAGTACTAACGTTATTTACCGAAGTTTTTGCAAATTCAATGTAAGAATCACAAAAATCATCCCAAATAAACTTATATAATTCATTACCTACCAAATTAAATTCATATTTTTCCATGTTTTTAGTAATATTAATAATAACTTTATTTAATTTATCTAAAATCCATTTATCACTACTTGTTAAATTACTTAAATTAATATTTACTAAATCCTCTGTATTCATTAAAACAAATCTTGAAGCATTCCATATTTTATTAATAAAGTTCCACGTTGCTTTTACTTTATCATCATCATACCTTAAATCTTGTCCAGCTGCTGAGTTAGTTGTTAAAAAATATCTTAAAGAATCCGCTCCATATTTATCAATAACTTCCATCGGATCAATACCATTACCAAGTGATTTAGACATTTTTATACCATCTTTATCCCTAATAAGTCCATGAATTAAGCAATCCTTAAAAGGCCTTTGGTTAGTAAAATGAAGTCCTTGAAAAGTCATTCTATTAACCCAAAAAGGAATTATATCATAGCCAGTTACTAAAACATTATTTGGATAATATCGTTGTAAATCCTTTGTTTCTTCTGGCCATCCTAAAGTACTAAATGGCCAAAGCGCACTAGAAAACCAAGTATCAAGCACATCTTCATCACGCGTCCAACCTTCTTCTTTTGGAGCTTCTAGGCCAACATATACCTCATCTTCTTTATACCATGCAGGTATTTGGTGCCCCCACCATAACTGTCTTGATATACACCAGTCATAAGTAATTTCCATCCAGTGATTCATTATTTTTTCAAATCTTTCCGGTACAAAATTCACTTTATTATCATTGCTTTTTTGATTTTCTAAAACTCTATCTGCCAAGGGTCTCATTTTAACAAACCACTGTTTAGATAAATATGGTTCAACCATAACGTTAGTTCTTTCTGAATGTCCAACACTATGAATGATTTTCTCGGTTTTTATTAATATTCCAGTTTTTTCTAATTCTTCTATTACTTCTTCTCGGCATTTAAATCGGTCTAATCCTTCGTATTTACCAGCATTTTCATTCATCGTACCATTTGGATTTAAAACGTTAATACGTTCTAAATTATGACGATTTCCTACCTCAAAATCGTTTGGATCATGGGCTGGAGTTATTTTAACTACTCCCGTTCCAAATTCCATATCAGCATGATAATCTCCAACTATTGGAATTAATCTACCAACTATTGGTAAAATAACGTTTTTACCAATTAAATCTTTATACCTATCATCCTTTGGATTAACAGCAACAGCAGTATCACCAAACAAGGTTTCTGGTCTAGTAGTTGCTATTTCTAAATAATTATTAGTTTCTTCAATAAAATATTTTAAATAGTAAAAAGCTCCTTCTACGTCTTTATAGATAACTTCCTCATTAGATAAAGCTGTCATAGCTTCTGGATCCCAGTTAATTATTTTTTTCCCTTTATATATTAACCCCTCATTGTATAAATCAACAAACACCTTGTTAACAGCTTTATTAATTCCATCATCAAGGGTAAAACGTTCCCTTGAATAATCCAAACTTAAACCCATTTTAGACCACTGCTTATGGATAGTATTGGCATACTCTTCTTTCCAACTCCAAGCATGAGTAAGCCACTTATCCCTATTCATTTTCCTAGGATTCTCACCCATGTCTTTTAATCTTCGATCAACCTTAGCTTGGGTTGCAATTCCAGCATGATCCATTCCAGGAAGCCATAAAACATCATAACCACTCATTTTTTTATACCTAATAATTATGTCCTGTAAAGTAACATCCCAAGCGTGGCCTAAATGTAACTTCCCAGTTACGTTTGGTGGTGGGATAACAATAGAAAATGGCTCTTTTGTTAAATCTCCAGCTTTAAAACAATCGTTTTTAAGCCATGTTTCATATTTATTTTTCTCAACCTTATTTGAATCATATTTTTTTTCTAACATTTTATAAATTCCTTTCTTACATATAAAAAGCTCGTCCTATCAAAAGGACGAGCTAACCCGTGGTACCACCTTAATTTATATACTATCTCGTATACCTCAAATCATTAACGCTGACCCACGTAGTTTTCTACTAACCGTTCAAAAACCAAGCTCACAAGCTACATTCAAATAAACCATCTATTAGTTTTCACCAACCACTAACTCTCTACAAAACCATTTATTTTACTCCTCTTGATCTACACCATAAGGTAATTATATATTTTTTTTGTATAAATATCAATCATGTATGTATTTATTTTTTTAATACTAACGTTTTTTCTGCTATAAGTTCATCATCAAAATACACAATAATTTCTTCTCTATTTCTATTTTTATCAAGATAGTTACTTACTTTTAAGCATTTTTTAGAATCCGAACTTTTCTTTTCAATATTAATTTCGTTTACAATATTTGTTATTTTAGTTTGAGCACAATCCTTTGATTTTTCAAAATCAGTAAGTAGGCTTTTATAAAAATATAAATCATTTTTAGCTTGTTCAATTTTTTTATTAACATCATTAGTACTATAGGTATTACAAATACTATTAACCTTAGCATAAGACATTTGAAGACTAATGATTGGGATAATAAGAGCTGGAACTGAGGTGAGTAACATACCATCTATCGCGTGTATTAGTGGCGTATTAGACCCCGCGTCAAACATTAACCCACCTAATGTTACTATAGTACCATACAATAACAAGGCTTTTAAAAACTCGTTTAATTTTATTTTATTAACATTATAAGTTAAAATTTTTTTAATTTCTTCATTCTTTAATAGTTCTTTTTCAAGGCTTTTTATTTCTACATCAGTACGAATTATATACTGATTATAATGTTCTAACTCAAATCTTGAATCAAGTAATTTAGCCTTTAAAACATCATCGTTATTTGAAATCATATTATTTCCTCCAATTAAGATATATTATAATCCCTTTATTAAAATTATTCAAGTAACGGATTTGTTATTTCCATTTCTATTTTTTCACCGCTTAAAAGATCAGTTATTCTTATTGTTAAATAATCATCAACATAAAATTGGTCAGAGGCTTTATCAGAACCAACTGGGTTATAAAACCACTGTGAACTAGAAGGACAATTTTCTGCAAGAAATTTTGCGTCCAAAAGAGCTATAAGTTTAACCGGTGAATAGTTTTCTAAAGTATTAGGACCATTATAATCCATAAAGTAAACATTCCACGGTATGGCTTGAATAACGCCAAGTATAAATGGGTCAGGCGGATAAGTATCAGGAATATTTCCATTACTACCTGGCAACAAGTAAACCATAGTGTTCTTTGTAGTAAGTTTCCCTTTATTATGATATATCATCGGTTTCATATCTTGTCTAGTGCAAACGTATGCATCCCAAGTTGCTCCCAAAAATTTTTCCCTTTTAACGCAAAAATAAGAATTATTAAAAGTTGTTAATATTTTATTTGAATTTTTTGTATATTCAACGCTTCCTCCAACAGAAAAATTTTCTCCATACGTGGTTTTGTCTTTTTTATCATAAAATAAATAATCAATTAATTTATGAATTTCATCCATTTCTGGTTCTTTAAATGCGTGATCTATAGTATAAAAAAGATTATAAGTATACTTATATTTATAAGTTTTCGCGGCACTTTGAGGCTCATACATTTGAGGCTCACCATTTTTAGGCTCGCCGATTTTATACCATAAATTCCCTTCGTTGCAATTATGAAAGTCATAGTTTCCAGCATCTTTTTCCCATCGCCCTAGACACTCAACTTTTATTCCGTTTTCAGTATCACTTCGTTTGTTTATGGCAATTTCAGCAGTAGCTGAATTATAGTCACTGAATTTTTCAGGCCAATACATAACACCTTTACGACTACTTATCTTAACTTGTTTTGAAGTTTGGTACCAATTCATACTAGTATTTGATGACATTTTGGTTCCGCTTGTTACGCTTAGATTTTCAAGGGACTGTATTAAGTCTTCATTAGACGTTGTAATCATACTACTTGATGAAGAAATAATAGCTAGTGTTCCTCCTAAAAAAAGCAAGAAACAAACAAGAAAAGTATATAGTATTGAAGAAACCGCAAATCCTTTATTATTTAACATTATTAATCACCCTTATCTTATTTATAATAATACCATTTTTTACAAAAAAAAACCATATATTTTTAAATATGGTTTCATATATATACACACATACATATAATACACAAAGGTGATATTATGTGCCCAAATAACAATATGTTTGGTTTTAGAGCGTTTAAATTTATTATTTTAATTGTTGCTTTTTGCTTTATAACGTTTTACCAAGCAATAATTACGCTAATTTTATGTTGCCGATTTCAAGTGTTCTTGTTGTTCATTGACTTGATGTTCTTGTTTTTCGGAATTTTTTGTCTGATATTTCATAAATAATCCATCCGTTTTAAATAAATATTCACATAAACGTCTAACATCTACACATGACTGAAACTCATTATCACTAAACTTTATTTTTTCAGGAATAAATAAAATTATAAACAGTAGTTTCTTTTCCTCTGGTAAAAGTGGAAATTTTTTTATGTATTCATCATATAAATCTTTAAAATCATATTTATCGTAATTTAACTTATATAATCTTATAAAATCATATATCGGTAAATCTCTAGTGGCGTTATTCCAACTAATTAAATAATTATCATCATTTCTTATTAGATGATCTACATCTAAATTATTATGAAGAAAAACAACTCTTTTTTTAGAGTTAGTACTTACTATATCATACCAACTATCCAGTTCACTTCTACAAAAATTTAAACACGAAAATATCGTACTAACATTTCTAGCAAACAAATACTCCCCAGGACTCATATAAACTTTACTTTCTACCATTGTTATAAGATCATCATAATAATAAAAAACGTTATTTATTCTTTCTTCAAGATTATCATACATTTCTTTAATTTCATCAATAGCCATTTCCTTATAGTATGCAGTTTTATTATGTAAAAGTGCGTCTAACTTTATTAAATCACTAATTTTTTGTTCACTTGGGGTATCTACTGATTCAATATAATCGTATATATATCCTGTATCATCACAATATTCTAACCTCGGTAAATATCCAAACCCCCTAGAATTAAGATAATTATAGATTTCTAAAACATTATTATTATTTGGTTTGGCTACGTATTTTTTATCATATTCATCAGTAAAAACAACCGAGTTTTTATGAAATTCATAACGTTTTATGTTACTACAATACTTTTTTATTGTATCTTTTAATAAAGCATTATTCATTACTAATAGTTGGAATAATTACTTTAGTACCATAAACTATGTTATCTAAGCTATTGTATTTTTCTAATTCTTCTATACTTATTGAATACTTTTCTTTAATTGTTTCTATTGTTTCGTTTTCCCTTACAATATGAACTTGATACGTTGTATATTTATCGTCTTCATTTAAAAAGCTACTTCCTAAATTTGTTTTTAATTCATCAGTTATTTCTTTATCTGTAACATCTTCAATAATATCATTAATCATAGTACGATTTTTTATATCATCATTTCTTTCGTTTTTAGAAACCATATCAATTATTTCCATTTCTTTTTCTATTTCACCTGGTAACTCTATAGTTTTTTCTTTCTCATTTTCTCTAGACAATTCTAAGCCTTCTTCTTTAATATATATTAAATTATCAACCATAACATCAATATGAATTCTAAGAATAGAATCATTTATTATTTCATAATAAAAATCATCAATATCTATTTTAACCTTAGTTACATCATATTTATCATCTAATGTAATATCAAAATCTACGTTATGATTAAACTCTTCTTCATTTACACTTATTTCATTAATTTTATAATTACCACTAATAATAAACTCACCTATAATAGAATCATTATTTTCCATTTTTAAATTATGTTCAAGGGCTATACTTGTTACCTCAGATATCTTGGTGTTGAAACTTAAGTCTTTTATAAAAGGAATTATTTGTTTCATATACTCATCTCCATTCAATAAAATATATGTAAAAAAAGAAGAAAAATTCTATTTTTCCTTCTTTTGAAATAATATCTCATACATTTGCTCGTAGCTGTCAATTAAACTTACTTCTATATTTTTTAATACTTCTTTAGGAACGTCATCTAAATCTCGCTCATTTGCTTTTGGAATAAAAACTTGTTTTACTCCAGATCGGTACGCTCCTATTAATTTTTCTTTTAATCCACCAATTTGAAGAACTTTACCCGATAAAGTTATTTCTCCAGTTGATGCATATTTATTAGAAATACTTGTATGTGTTAAAGCACTTATTATTGCAGTTGTTAATGCTACTCCAGCACTAGGGCCTTCCTTTGCAACAGCACCTTCTAAAGCATTTATATGGATTGTCATATCTTTTAATTTTTCCAAATTAACGTTTAATTTTTTAGCATGACTTTTAATATATCCCATCGCAATTTCAGCACTTTCACTCATTACTTTCCCTAAATTACCAGTTAAAATAACTGCCTGTTTTCCAGGATATATAACAACCTCAAGTGGTAATGCTTCTCCTCCAAAATTAGTGTATGCAAGAGCGTTAAAAGTCCCGCATTCCGCCTCAGGAAGTAAAGAAACAGAAGTGTATTTTGGCTTTCCTAAAAAAACTTCAATATCTTTTAAAGTTACTTTAATATTTATAACACTTTTACCTCGTTCCATATTTTGTTTAATAAACATTCTAATTATTTTATTAATATTTCTGTCGAGATCACGAACTCCCGCTTCTTTTGTATAATTTTTAATTATGGTAAAAATAACCTCATCACTAAACTTTATGTTTTTATCTGTCAAATTATATTCTTTCAAACCGTTTTTTAACAAGTAATCCTTTGCAATATGTAACTTTTCATACTCAGTATAACTTGATAAATTAACTATTTCTAAACGATCTTTTAACTCTTCTGGTATTTGTTCAATATAATTGGCTGTTAAAATAAACATTACTTTCGATAAATCATATGCTTCTTCAATATAATTATCATAAAACTTATCATTTTGTTCGTAGTCTAAAACTTCAAGTAAACTACTTGCTGGATCTCCTTTTATATCTTTTGTCATCTTATCTATTTCATCAATTAAAAACACAGGATTATTAGAGCCACTTTTTTTGATTGCTGTAATTATTCTTCCAGCACTAGCTCCCATATAAGTTCTTCGGTGACCAATTATTTCAGCAGGATCGTTAACCCCTCCTACTGATATTTTAGCAAACTTGCGATTCATACTTTTGGCAATAGACTTTGCCAAAGAAGTTTTTCCAACTCCAGGTGGACCTACTAAGCATATAATTGGAGTTTTATTTGATACTGACATTTTCTTTACCGCAAGATATTCAATTATTCTTTCTTTTATTTCATTAAGCCCGTAATGACTACTGTTTAATATATCCATTACTTGAGATAAATTAGTATTATCCTTTGTATACGTATTCCAAGGAAGACTTATCATTACATCAAGATAATTTCTAATAATACTAATTTCAGGTGATGCACTTGGAGTTGATTCATATTTTTTTAGTTCTTTTTCAAGCTTTTTAATTATGTTTAGTGGTGCTTTTAACTTTTTTATCTGATTCGTTAAAACTTCTACATCATCATCTTTTGAAGAAATATCACCTAACTCCTCTTTAATAAGTTTTATTTTTTCTCGTAAAATAAATTCTTTTTGCGACTTATCAAGACCCATTTTTAGATTAGCATCAATCTTACTTTCAATTTCATATATATCAAGTTCTTTTTGAATATCTTCTAAATTCATCATAACCCTTGCATGAGGATTAACCATTTTTAAATATTCATATTTTCGTTCAAAAGTAAGTGGTAAATAATTTGAAATAACGTCAGATAGTTTACTAACACTATTTATTTGCTGGGTAACTGCTAAAATACTATTAGAAGCATATGGAACTAAAGAAATATATTTTTCTAGTTCTGTTTTTAACTTTCTAACTAAAGCAGCTTCATCCCTTGCATCAATTGCATACCTTGTTGGTGAAGATATTTCTGAGGCAAAAACATTATTAACACCTTCATATGGCATGTACTTGTTAACCGTTGCTCGCTTGATTCCCTCAACGCAAATTCTAACACTCCCGTTTGGAAGTACTATTCTTTTTACAATTTTTCCTACTACCCCAAGAGAAGGCAAATCTTTTATATTTAAACTCTCTTCTAAATAATTTTCAGGTGATGATAAAAGAACGTAACCATCATGATTGTCATTTGAAAGATCAATGATTTTCATATCAACTTCATCAATTAAATCTATTTTTAACTCAGCATAAGGCAACATTATTATTCCTCTAAGTACGATAACTGGTAAATTTGTTTTCATCATAAATCCTCCTTAAGCAAGTGCAAATTTTAACCTTTATTATAAACCATCAAAATGAAAAGTCAAGGTAATTACCAACATATTTAGGCAAAAAAACCAACTGATTTTATCATGTTTAAATAAAATAGTACACTAAATATTTTTAAAGTGTACTATTTTATTTATATACTATAATTTATTTTTTTAAAATATCTATTACTTTTCTAATTTTAATGTCATATTTTACCATTTCAAGCCCACCAAAAGCTTTTAAATATTCTTCTTTATCCATTTGGCGCTTTTCTGACATCTTATTTGCTTCATCAAGAGCTTCTTTATCAGAAACTTCTATTTTTTCTAAAACGATTATTTCATCTAAAGCAAATCTTAATTTAACTCTTTTTTCAGCCTCATCATGCATTTGATCTTTTAAAGCTTCTTCATTAGAGTTAGTAAACTGATAAAATTGTTCTAAAGTAATTCCCTGCATTTGTAACTTTTCTTTATATTGTTCAATCATGTTATCAAGTTCTTCATGAACTAACTGGTGAGGAACTTCAACCGTTGTTTCTTTTAATAAAGCATCAAAAAGTTCATCAATTTGTTTGTTTTCAGCATCAAACTCTTTCTTTAACTTCATTTCTTCTTTTAAGGTTTTCTTAAAATCATCAACGTTTTTCACTTCATGTAAACCTAAATCCAAGAAAAATTCTTCATCTAGTTCAGGAAAAACCTTTGTTTTTACTTCATGAACTAAAACCTTAAACGTAACTTGCTTACCCTTTAATTCTTCAGCTGGATACTCTTCTGGGAAAGTAACATTAACATCTTTTGTATCTCCAGATTTAAGGCCTATTAAAGCTTCTTCAAATCCAGGTATAAAAGTATTACTTCCAATTTCTAACGAATAATTTTCACCCTTACCACCTTCAAACGATTTTCCATCCGAAAATCCCTCAAAATCAATAATAGCAGTATCACCGTTTTCAATTTTTTCTTCTTTTACCTGTAAATCAGCATATTCTTTTCTGATGTTTTCAATTTCATCATCAACTTCTTTAGCAGTTATGCTAACCTTCTCAGCTTTTACATCTAAACCCTTATAATTTTTTATTACTACTTCTGGCTTAGTAGTTAATACAAACTTATAAGTAACACCACTTTCATCTATTTTTTCAATTGATACTTCTGGTTGCATAATAATTGGATCGTTAAAATCTTTTAATGCTTTAGTATAAGCATCACTTACTGCCATATCTGCTGCTTCTGATAACAAATACTGCTTACCATGCTTCTTTTCATACACATCTCTTGGTGCTTTACCTGGTCTAAAACCATCTATCTTTACTTCCTTGATTATTTTTTTAAATGCTTCATCCACTTTTTTATTCCATTCATCACCATTTACTTCAACAGTTACTTCATGAATATTCTTTGCTTTAGTCATAATTAATTCCTCCTTAAAACACTTAATATTATAACTTATTTAAACAGTTAATACAATAGAAAAAATAGCTTTACGCTATTTAATGCTGATAATTTCTATCTCATAACTTCCAGTTGGACTTTCTACTGAAACTATGTCTCCAACCTTTTTACCAATTATTACACTAGCTATTGGAGATACGTTCGATATTTTGTTTAAAAAAGGATCTGCCTCATGACTACCTACAATGGTGTATTCTTCTTCCTCGTTATCATCAATATACTTAATAATAACAACCGAACCTATTCTAACTATATCACTTGTTCCCTCTTCAATAATTGTAGCGTGTTCAATTGAATACTCAAGTTCTTTGATTCTAGATTCTAATTTAGCTTGATTATCCCTTGCTGAATGATATTCAGCATTTTCCGATAAATCTCCTAACGCTCTAGCTTCTTTTATTGCAATTATTACTTCAGGCCTTTTTTCGGTCTTCAAATAATTTAATTCTTCTTCTAATTTTAAGAATCCAGCACTAGTTAGATATATTTGTTTTTGCACATTTTTCATACTATCACCTCTTAATAAAACATGGCATTAATAATACTACAATTTTATTCATTTGTCAATCAAAAAAGTTGACACGCATCAAATGATTTTTAGAAACATTTGATTCACAATTAATTTTAACAATTTGTCTAGGGTGCCTTGCAGCATCAAGCTCTAAATTATTTTCATCAAGAATATATTTTATTTTTACAAATACATCTTGCCCTAATGGACCAAAAATTGATACCTCATCACCTATTTTAAAGAAATTTCGCTGTTCAATAGTAACCTCTTTTTTTTCACTATCATATTCTAAAACGATACCCAAAAAGTCCTGATTAGAATCTTCTTGTCTTACTGAATAATACTGTTCCTCTACGCCTGGCTTTTTATCAAAAAACTGTGGTGCCACGTCTCGGTTTGAACATCGATACAATATCTTTTCAGCTGTTTTAATATATGCATCATCAAAAATATTTTTACAATATAAGTCAATTAACTTTCTATATACCGATAATAACGTTGCAATATAATAAATAGATCGCATTCTTCCTTCTAATTTAAACGAAGAAACTCCAATATCCATCATTTCATGCATTTGATTTACTAAAGATAAATCCTTAGGAGAAATAGTAAAATCTTCGTTATTAGATATCTGCTTGCTTTTATTAAATAGGTTGAAATTAAATCTACAAACCTGACAGCATCCACCACGGTTAGCATCCCTATTAGTAAAATAATTTGATAATACACATCTACCACTTAGGTTAGTACACATTGCACCATGAATAAAGCATTCTATTTCTACATCCGTATTATCAATAATATCTTTTATATCTTCTTTAGAACACTCCCTTGCTAAAACGATTCTTTTTACTCCATGATTTTGAAAATATAACGCAGCATCTTTATTTAAAATACTTTGCTGAGTACTTAAGTGTAGTTCAAGGTTAGGAACAACTTTTTTTGAAATATCAATAACAACTGGATCACTAATTATTATTGCATCAATATTTGCGCTATATAAATCTTTTAAATAATTTTCAAGTCCCCTTACATCATCATTATGAAATACAATGTTTACTGCCACATAAACTTTCACACCATGTTCATGAGCATATTTTACTCCTTTTTTTATATCTTCCATAGTAAAGTTTTTAGCATTAGCTCGTAAACTATAATTATCACCACCAATATAAATTGCATCAGCGCCATATAATATAGCCCATTTTAATCTTTCTAAATCGCCAGCAGGCGCTAAAAGTTCATACTTCTTAATCATGCTTTTTCACCTTATAAACGGTTTTTTTATTAATAAAGCCAGATACACAGTCATGAATATTACTAACATATTCTACCATTTTTTCCTTTTGTTTAGGTGCTGAACTAAGAAAAGCTTTTACTACGCAATTTATATCCACATCATCTAATAAATAACCATCAATTATAAAATAATCGGCTTTTATATCAGTTGTTTCCATGATTAAATTAGTGATTTCAGAGCTAAAAATATAAGTTCCAAAATCATCTTCAATAATTATACATTGTTTGTTTTCTTTACTTTCAGACATTATTTTTTTATTATTATCGATTTTTATTTTTTTATACTTAGCATAATTACTTATTAATTTTCTAACTGAAGTAGATAAATGTTCAAGCCCAAAGGCCTGCTTGAAAAGCAATGATTTAGTGTTCTCTTTAATTATGTTTATTTCATCTTTAGTAATGTCATTTGTTAAAACAGTTCCATAAACACCATTATTGTAATAGTGGTTTATCGTCATAAAATTATTATTTAAATGATTTTGATCAATTATAAGTTTCGTTTTTAGATTATAAGTTAAAGTACTGACATCATTAAATATAATTCCAGATAGTCCTAAAGAATCAATTTTTAAAAGCATGTTTTTATATTCTTTTAGCTCCTCATTAAAAATCGGCCTATTAAATGCTACAAAAATTTCTTTATTTGTACTATCTATGTTTTTTATTTCTTCATAAGAAAAAGAAGTAGAAAAATTACAACTAAATTTTTCTATTCCTATAATATATCCATCACAAGGTATTTTTAAATCTTTTAAATAATTAACTTTAATTAGTAGCTTACTCATTTTTATTTTTCCTTCTTTTTGAAACTGCAAGTCCATCACCAACATCAAAAAACCTTGTTTTAAAAATCTTGTTATCTTTTAAAAACAAAATATATTTTTCAATTTTAGTAACTAATTGTCTTAAATTTCTAGATAAATTATCTTTTTCATTGCCAACTAACCCATGAAACTTGATGTTATCGGTTATAATAAAACCGTTTTTTATTAAGTTGTTCTCAAACTTTTCAAAAAATTTAGTATATTGTCCCTTTGCTGCATCAATAAAAATAAGATCATATTTTTCATCAGTTTTAAAATCAAGGGCATCTATTAAAACTAACGTAACACGATTATCTAACTTTAGCTTTTTAACGTTTTTTATAGCTTCAATGTACCTTTTATTATCTCTTTCAATGCTTGTAACGTTAACCTCTTCACCTGCTAAAGCCATGTTAATAGCTGAGTATCCAATTGCTGTTCCTATTTCTAAAACGTTCTTAATATTATTTAACTTAATAAATTCAGTTAAAAAGCTCATCGATTCCTTTTCCATTATAGGAACTCCATTTTCATCAGCATATTTTTCGATTTTTCTTATTAAAAATTCATTATCCATCATTAACACCTACTTACATCAACTTATTTTATTATATATAAAATAACAATAAAATGCAATAACATAACAACTAAAAAAAGCTGAATTAAATTCGGCTTTTATTATTCTTCTTCTGATGAAATAGATGTTAAAATCCCCTCGATTAATTTCCATTCTTCTTCTGATTCTATTGGTAACAACACTGGATTTTCTTCCTCTGGATTGTAAATAGAAGCATATACCTTAGTATTTCCTTCTTCATCAATGGCATTATCAGTGTATGCCATATAATTTTTACCGGTTTTTTCATCCTCGTAAGTAAATAATATCTCGCATTTAACTTCTTTTCCATTGTCATCGATAATTGTAAAAGTGTTTTCTGGTGCTTTCTTGTTATCCATTTTTATATTCCTTTCTTTATATCCAAATAGTTTTGCAAAATAACAGTAGCTGCTACCTGGTCAACTTTGGCCTTTCTTTTCTTTCTTGATACATCTGCCTGTAGTAAAATGTTGTTAGCAGAAACTGAAGATAATCTTTCATCTTGAAGTTCCACCTTTAAATTAAAGGTTTTCACTAGTAATTCTTTAAACAAAAGTGATCTTTCAGCTGCATATCCAATTGAATTATTCATGTTCTTAGGAAGCCCTAAAACTAGTGTTTTAGCATCATACTCATCAATAACTTTCCTCAGTTCATCAAGCACTAGTTCGTTTTTGTTTTCTTCAAAACGAATAGTTCCTAATGAAGTAGCAATTGTCTGCGTATTATCACTAATAGCAAGTCCTAAGGTTTTTGTACCCAAATCAAGTCCTAAAATTCTCATTAACTTAAATATTCCTTTATTAATATTTCAAGTATCTTACTACGATCGATCTTTAATATTTTATTTCTTGCTTCCTTATGATTTGATATATAACCCGGATCACCACTCATCAAGTAACCAACAAGTTGATTAACAGGGTTATATCCCCTTTCTTCTAGAGCCAAGCAAACTTCTTTTATAGTATCCTTTACAAGTGCGTCATTAATGTTTTCAACGTTAAACAAATATGTTGTTGATGACATCATCAATCACCCCTATCTATATAAGATAATATTATTTTACCATCTTTATATAAAAATATCAATTAAAAAAGAAGATTTTACAATCTTCTACCACGTATACCAATTTCCTGATGCTTTTAAGTCTGCTATAACTTTTAAATGTTCATCATAAGTTTTAGTAAAATGGGTCTTCCCACTTTTATCAGCTACAAAATAATAATAATCATTAGTAGTAGGGTTTAAAGCAGCTTCTAATGAAGTTGCACCAAAATTAGATATTGGTCCCACAGGGAGTTTGCCACTCATTTGAGGTCCTCTTGTATTATAGGGATTATAAGTGTTTATTTCAACTTTTGTTAAATCTCTTTCACTCATGTCCACTTTAAAAGCATAGTACGTTGTGACATCACTTCCAAGTGCCATTCCAGCATTTAACCTGTTATAAAACACTCCAGAGATCATCTTACGATCAGTTTTATATATCCCTTCTGATTCAATAATTGATGCTAAAGTAACTATTTCATGAACAGAATAAGAAGAAGCATCAAATAAAGACTTATACTTAGAAAACTCTTTGTTTGATTGATCAAGCATTATTTCAAATATTTTTTCAACTGACATGTTTTCTGAAAAATTGTATGTTTCTGGAAATAAATATCCTTCAAGCGGATAATAAATATTATTGTTTTTAATATCTTTATCTAAAAACCAATATTTTTCAATTAACGTATCAATATATTCTTTATCTTGAAGCTTTTCATAAACCATTACTTCCGTATTTTTAGTGTTTTGAGAAATTATTTTAGCAACGTTTCTAATGGTTTTTCCTTCTTTAAACGTTACGTTTACCCCTTTATTAACGTAATTATTAACAAGCGTATCAATAATTTGAGTAGTACTCATTGCTTTGTTAACCGTATACGTACCAGCTTTAAAATTATTTACACTTGTTAGTTTAACATACAATTTATATGCATAAAAGTTTCTTATTATTTTTTTTGATTCTAATGATTTTCCAACTGAGTAAACTGACTGTCCACTTTGAATTACATAAGTAATTTCTGCAGTATCACTTGATACTGGTGATAATAAGTATACAAAGCCACCTACTAGTAATGATGCCACTACAAAAATAGTAATAATTAAAAATATAAGAATTTTAACTGGCTTTTTCAATGTTCGCTTTTTTGTTTTTTTTACTGGTAATTCTAAAATTTCTGTTTTTTCCATATTTACTTCCCTTATTCTTTTTCTATTATTTTTGATTTAACAAATTCTATTATAAAATCTAGTTTTTCAATGTTATTACCGCCACCTTGAGCAAAAACATCATTACCGCCACCATTACCATCAGATAGTAAGGAAACGTCTTTAATCAGAGCACCCATACTTATTTTACCCTTTAAATTTGAACTTGACCTTGCAATATAATTAACAGCTTTATTATCTGAAACATTAGCCATAAAAACAATCCCGTTTGATAATTTATCACATATTTCAGCTGCCATTGTCTTAAGAACGTTAATATCTTTATTAAAAGTTTTCATAATAACAACTTCTCCATAACGACCATCCATTTTAGTATTAATAATATCTTTTACTTTTTTAAGTTCTAAATTAACTAGTTGTTCTTTATAAACTTTTTCTAGAGTAACAAAAGCTTTTCTAAGATTTATAACTTCTAGCTTGTTACTTATTATATCTTTATAACAAACCGGCTTATCATTTGAAATATTAGCGTTAAAAGTTAATGATATTCCTTGATTTTGAGCATCTTCAATAATTTTTTTAGCCTTTTCAAGAATTATAATCATTTCATCATTATACGGTTTTATCATTTCAAACATTTCAGACTCAACGTTTAAATCACAAGCCGCCTCAATACGATAAACGTTTAATCCTTTGGATTCAATTGATTTTATTGCAAAACGTTTAATATCTCCCGTATTTTTAACGTGTGTCCCACCACAAAACTCAACCGAATTGCCAAAGGTAACCACCCTTACCACATCTTTATACTTTTCACCAAACAAAGCCATAGCTCCAAGCTTTTTAGCATCTTTTATATCCATATTACAAATAGATGCATTATTTTTTTGCTGTATTTTTTCGTTAACTAAACTTTCAACCTTAATTATATCATCTTCATTAATATCACCACTATACCTAAAATCAAACCTAAGTACTTGTGAATTAACAAAACTTCCACACTGGTGAACACTATCATCTAGTACTTCTTGCAATGATTTTTGTAAAAGATGAGTAGCACTATGATTTTGAGAAGTTGCAAAACGTCTTTGTTTATCAACTACGCAAGTTACTTCATCTCCTGTTTTTATACTACCTTCAATGATTCTAACATAACAAGCATTTTGATGATTTATTGTTTTAACAGTATCATATACTTCTACTTTTAAACCATTAGCAGTAATAAAACCAGTATCATTTACTTGACCACCACTTGTTGCATAAAAAGGAGTTTTATCAAGAATTATTATTCCTTCTGTATATATTTCTTTTTTCATACCATCTAAATCACTAACATATATCACCTTGCTTTTTGTTTCAAGCTCATCATATCCAGCAAAAACGCTTACCTCTTTAAAGTTTACAATATCACTTTGAATGTTCATTCCAGAAGTTGTCTTGTTAGCTTCTCTTGCTATTTGTTTCTGTAATTGCATGCATTTATCAAAATCTTCTTTATTAATAATAATTCCTTTTTCTTCTAGTATTTCTTTAGTTAATTCAAACGGAAAGCCATAAGTGTCATACAATTTAAACACATCTTTACCACTTATTTTGCTTCCTGATAAAATCATTTCATTTAACCTTTTTTCTCCACTTTCCAAAGTTTTAAGAAACGTTTCTTCTTCTTTTTTAATTTCTTTTATTACTGCAAGCTTATTACTTTTTAAATAAGGATAATAGGATTCCATTATTTCCACTACTTTATCTACCAATTTATACATAAACGGCTTAAATATACCTATCTCTCTTCCATATCTAGAACCACGTCTAAGGAGCCTTCTTAAAACATATCCTCTTGATTCGTTTGAAAACATTGCCCCATCAGAAAGAGCAAAAACAAGAGTCCTTACATGATCTGCTATAACTTTAAAAGCCATCTGCCCATCATACTTAACGTTGGCTATTTTTTCTGTTTCATTAATAATTGGTAAGAATAAATCAGTATCATAATTTGTTTGACCACCTTGAAGAATACAAACTAATCTTTCAAGTCCCATTCCAGTATCGATGTTTTTACTTGGAAGTTCTGGGAAATTACTTCTATTTTTGCCTTCAGTATGGTTAAACTGGCTAAAAACATTGTTCCATATTTCAATATACCGATCATTTTCTAAATCCTTTTTAATTAGATCAAGGCCGACATTATCAGGATCATATTTTTCACCTCGGTCAAAAAAGATTTCCGAATCAGGTCCACATGGCCCTGAACCAATATCCCAGAAATTGCTATCCATCTTGATAATATGGGACTTATCAATACCAATTGCTACCCACTTATCATAAGCTTCTTTATCTTCACTATAAACTGTCATATATAGTTTTTCTTTATCTATGTCAAAATATTCTTTACTAGTTAACAACTCATAAGCCATTTCTAGGGCTTCACTTTTAAAATAATCACCAATTGAAAAATTACCAAGCATTTCAAAAAAAGTATGATGTCTTGCGGTTTTTCCTACGTTTTCAATATCATTAGTACGAAGACATTTTTGACTATTAGTAAGTCTATTTGAAATAGGCTTTTTGCTTCCGTCAAAATACTTTTTTAAAGGAGCAACCCCAGCGTTTATCCATAATAATGAAGGATCATTTTCTGGTATTAATGAAGCACTTGGCATTACTAAATGTCCTTTTATTTTAAAATAGTCTAAATACATTTTTCTTGCTTGATTACTAGTTAATTTTTTCATTTATAATACCTCCTTCATAATTTTATTAACTTCATCATTTAATTTACTAACACTTTCATTATTTTTAATAATATAATCAAAATTATTATAATCATCTAAATCAGTTTCAGTAACATGTGATTTTTCTTTATCTGTTAAATTATTATTAAAATTATCATTAGTAATTCTAATAGTTAAAACGTTTTTAAACGTCTTTTCTAGAACTTTAAGTTCACTTTTAAGCCTAGCATCATTTATAATTATCACGTCATAAAAATAAGAATAAACCATAATATCTTCAACCATTCTATTAACTAGGAAATCATCGTTTATTTTACCTCTTAGTAAATCAAGTCCCATACTTTGTAATAAGCTTCTTGGCTTTGTATCATCACTTCCATCCCAAGAAGTAATTTTCTTTACATATTCTTTTATGTAAGATGCGTATGATAAAGTTATCGATTTTAAGTGCCTTTTAGCACAATGTTTTTCAATCATACTTCCAGTTATACTTTTACCACTTCTAGCTTTACCTGAAATTATTATTATCTTTGGGTTTTTATTTATATATTCCATGCATCCTCCAAAAAAAATGGTACCAAAACTTTCCCTAGGAACGAAAAAGTCGTGGTACCATCCTATTTTTTTCTTAATTTAGATAACGGCTATTAGCCGGTAATTTTTAATTACTCTAAAAGGTAGCTTTGGGTAACAATACATGCTAGTTTCCATCTAACACTAACTTTCTATATTGCAATGTTACTTACTTTTCCTTTTTTTGATTTAAATATATTTTTATTATAACAAATATTTATGAGTTATGCAATCGTTATTTTGTTAACCACAAACTATATTTTTTCTTTGATAGATATGATTCTTTCGTTTATTTCTGTTTTATAAATTTTTATAAGACTAACTACTATAATTGTTATTGGTAATGCTATTACAATACCAATAAATCCATAAAGAACGCCTCCAGTTGTTACTGCAAAAATAGTAAGCAAAGCTGGAATTTGATTTGTTTTTCCATATATTTTAGGAGATATTACATAGCCATCAATATTAGGAAAAACAATGGTAATTATAAGACTTAAAACAAACAGTTTTGGTGATATAACTGAGGCAATGATTAAAGCAATAACGTTAGTTATCATACCACCAAAATAAGGAATAATCGTAGTTACACACGCTAAAGTTCCAATCAATAAAAAGTTTGGATGTCCAATTATTAAGAATAAAAAAGTATATTCAAAAAACTGAATAATCATAAATATTCCAAGACCTTTTAAATAACTGTATATTTCATGATCAAGAACACTTACCATGTAAGCGGTTTTTTTACTTTTAGTTTTCAAAAACTGACTAACCTTACTTCTTATGTTTTTCATATCT
Source organism: Bacilli bacterium (assembly GCA_036660495.1). Taxonomy (GTDB): domain Bacteria; phylum Bacillota_I; class Bacilli_A; order RF39; family UBA660; genus JAVXAN01. Next base: position 20,535 of record JAVXAN010000007.1, read on the forward strand.
GCTAAAAAATAAATTGAAACAATTAAAATTATTATTGCTTTTGATAAAACGTTTACTGACATACTAAGAATTCCAACTAATGATCCATCAGAAATAAACGTTCCTATTCCTTGAATTATCTTTTGAGAGTATGAATTTATTGTTGAATTAAACATTGCCATATCAATACCATACTTAGTTGCAATATTAGTTGATAATTCAATTAAACTTGAGAATAGGTTAACTACTTGTTCAAAGAATACTGGTACAACAAAGTAAAGCGTCAATCCAAATATTATAAATAACGTAATTAATATTAAAAGAATTGATAACGTCTTTGGTACCTTTTTGCCTGTTAAAAATTCTAAGAAAGGATAAAGAATATATGCCACAATAAAAGCAATAGCAAAAGGTAAAATAATTGTTATAATTTCCTTAACAACACCTATCCATATACCCTTCATTAAAAATAACAAATATATTATTCCAATAATCATTAGTATGTTTAATACTTTGTAATTTAACTGCTTTTTCATTTTTCCTCCTTACTATCAATTATGATAGTTACTGGACCGTTATTCAAAAGTGATACCTTCATGTTTGCTCCAAATTTACCGGTTTCAACCGTTTGTCCCATTGTTTTTAATGTTTCATTAAAAACATTATACAATTCTTCTGCCTGATCATATGATAAAGCCGAAGAAAATGACGGCCTTCTTCCGTTTAACTTAGCATAAAGAGTAAACTGTGATACCGATAAAATTTGACCTTTAACATCATTTATAGATAAGTTCATTTTATCTTTTTCGTCAGTAAAAATTCTAAGATTAACTATTTTTTGACAAACTTTTAAAACATCTTGCATGTTATCATCTTTAGTAAAACCAACTAATAATAAATACCCTTTACCAATTTTACCAACCTCTTTTTTATTTATAGCAACAGAAGCCTCATCAACCCTTTGTAAAATAGCCCTCATTAATTGTAGCCCCTTTCAACCGAAGTTACGTCATTTAACTTTTCAATTAATAACATATATTTATCTAGCATTTCTTTGTTTTCAACAATTATATTTAAATCGTAAACGTTATAATCAGAATTGTTAATAGTATTAACACTTTTTACCCCAACGTTCATAGAAGTGGTATTAGTTATTATATCTAAAAGCAAGCCATCATTTTTTCTAGCATGAATAAGAACGTTAACATTATACTTTTTCTTGTTATTATAATTCCAAGTGGCACTAACAATTCTATCACTTACATTACAAATATTATGACACTTTTTTAAATGAATAGTTATTCCGTTTCCACTTGATATATATCCTACTATGTCCTCACCCATTACTGGGTTACAACAGTTTGCAAGATTAACCTTAATATTAGAAACACCATCAACAATAATATCACCATCATTATCTAGTACTCTATTATCACTTTTTATCATTCTTTGTAATTGATCTTCAACTTTTTCATCTTTATATATAATATTTATTATTGAAGTTGGATTGTATTTACCAATTCCTATTTCAAAATATAAATCATCAACATTTACTAAAGATAATTCATCTAAAATAGTAACAATATTTTCATCACTCATAAATTCACTAATAGAAAGCTTTTTTCTTCTGATTGTTTTATAAAGAAGTTCTTTTCCTAAATCAGTAGTTTGACTTTTATCTATTTTACTAAAAAAAGTTTTTATTTTATTTTTAGCTGAATTTGTATATGCTATTTTTATCCATTCTTTATTTGGACCTGAACTGTTTTTATTGGTGTTAATTTTAATAATATCACCATCTTTTAAAACATAATCTAGTGGTACAATGTTGTTATTAACAATTGCTCCGATCATTTGATGGCCAACTGAAGTATGAACCCGGTAAGCAAAATCAATTGGAGTAGAACCAAGTGGTAGCTCAATAACATCTCCCTTTGGAGTATAAACATATATTTTATTTGAACAAAAAACATCTTTTTTTATCGTATCAATGTATTCTTCGCTTTCAACTTGCTGTTCGTTTAATTCAATAACACTTCTAAAAGATTTTAATTTTTTTTCCATTGAATTAATGGAATTAACCCCATTTTCTTTATATGACCAGTGTGAAGCAATTCCGTACTCTGCTATTTTATCCATTTCAAAAGTTCTTATCTGAATTTCAAAAAGCCTTCCATCAATACCAAAAACCGTTGTATGAAGAGACTGGTATAAATTTGATTTTGGTCTTGCAATATAATCCTTAAACCTTTTTGAAACTGGCTTATACTTTGCATGGATAAGTCCTAAAGCAAGATAACACTCCTGCTCAGTATTAACTAAAAATCTAATCGCTAATATATCATATATCTCATTAAAAGATTTTCCTTTATTTAGCTTATTATAAATACTATAAACGCTCTTAGTTCTTCCTTTCATCTCATGAAATATGTTGTTAGCACTTAAAACCTCAGATACGCTTTGCATCATTTCTTCTACCGATTTATCAAGTTCTGACCTGCTGTCACTTAATTTTTCTAGTATGTCATTATATACATCAGGCTTGTAATATCTAAGAGATAAATCTTCTAACTCACTTTTTATTTTAGCTATTCCTAAACGGTGAGCAATTGGTGCTAAAATTTCTAAAGTTTCTTTTGCTTTTTCTTTTTGCTTACGCTCAGGAATTGCCCATAAAGTTCTCATGTTATGAAGACGATCGGCAATTTTCAAAATTATTATTCTTACATCTCCTGATAAACCAACTAATATTTTTTTATAATATGATGCCATCGCCTCATTTTCAGCGGATAAACTAAGTCTGTTAATTTTAGAAATTCCGTCTACCAGATTTTTTATTTCAATTCCAAATTCTTTTTCAACTTCTTCAATAGTAACCCCGGCAAAATTAACAACATCATGTAAAAGAGCTGTTATAATTGTATTAGCATCAGCATATATTTCGGTTAATACAATTGCAACGTTTAACGGATGGAGAATGTACGCATCACTAGTTAAACGTAGTTGTCCACGATGGGCTTTATTTGCAAAATCATATGCTTTTCTAATTAAGTTTAAATCATCCTCTGATTTAATATATGTTTGTGCTTTTTTAATTAAATCATCAATTGTATAAGCTTTTTCTTCTGTCATTTAATAGCACCCCTTTCATTAATTAAAACAAATTATTTGTTTAACGAATTTTTTTACTTTTATCTTTTTCAAACAAATATAATACCTGTCCTGCTAAAAGAACTGAAGAAAAAGTACCAGCTGCAAGCCCAAAAATAAGAGCAAGGTTAAATGGTAATATTTCCTTTGATCCTAATACAATTAAACATAATACTGGTATTAAAGTAGTAACCGTTGTATATATTGCCCTTGTAACCGTTTCAGAAACACTATTATTTATGATTACTTTTAATTCTTCATTTGACATTTTTTTATTATTTTTATGACTATTTATATTTTCTCTTATACGATCAAACACTACAATCGTATTATTAATTGAGTATCCAACAATTGTTAATATTGCTGCAATAAAGATAACGTTAACTTCTATTTTAAATACTGAAAACATAATGATTACAAATAATACATCATGAAACAATGCTAATATTGATGACATTGCATAACTAAACTTAAACCTAAATGATATGTAAATAATTATTGCAATTGCTGCAAATAAAACTGAATACATTGCGTTTTTAATTAACTCTTGCTTTACAATATTTGTTACAACCCCAATTTCAGTTGTAGCTTCATACTTATTTTCAAAATATTTATTTACTTTATTAATATCTTTTTCCTTAAACTCATTAGATAATTTTACATAAACATTATTTGTATCAAGATTGTTTATTTCTTCAATATTATATCCAAGTTTTTTAAAATCCATTTTCACCATTTCAATAGTAATAGCTTTTGGAGCTTTAATTGAAACGTCTGATCCACTTTTAAAATCAATTCCTAAGTTTAATCCGGAAATTCCAACATAAATAAGTCCAATAATTAAAAATAATGATGTGCTTATTAAGCATTTCTTAAGTAAACCGATTGAATCAATCTTTCTATCCTTTTTCTTTTTTGATTTATATTTAACAAAGAAATTTGCTTTATCTTCAAAATACTTAGTTTTAACAAATTTTGATAAAACTATTCTGTTAATAAACACCATAATAAACATTGTTGCCATAATTGTAATAATTAACATGGTAGCAAAACCTTTAACGGAGCTTTCACCAAAAACAAATAATACAATTGCTACAATAAGCGTCGTTACGTTAGCATCAAATATAGTGGAAAATGATAACTTATTTCCACTTATAAACGCATTTATTAAACTTTTTCCAGATTTTAATTCTTCTTTAACCCTTTCAAAAGTTACAACGCACGAATCAACTGCCATACCTATACCAAGTACTAAAGCAGCAATCCCAGGAAGAGTTAAAACCCCTCCAATTAACCAGAAAATACCAAGCACCATTAACATATAAAACATTAAGTTAAGCCCTGATATAAACCCAGCAAAATTATATAAAAGCGTCATAAATAATATAACTAAAATCATTCCTAAAATCCCT
>JAVXAN010000007.1:25085-27125 GCA_036660495.1 Bacilli bacterium
CTAATAAGGTTCTCATTAAGGTATCTTGACCAAATGAAGCAGTTACGGTTTGAGAAGAAATTTCAACTAATTTAGTGTTTATGGAACCAGCATTTATACTAGTAGCTAAACTTTCAGCTTCTTCTTTTTCAAAATTACCTTGAATAATTACATCACTTGAAAAACCTTGGCTAACTGTTGCAGCACTTAAACACATGCTTCCAGCACTACCACAAGATGCTACGTCTTTATCATACGAATTATTCTCATCATCAAAATTATACCAAATAACTATTACGTTTTTTCCATTCTCACTTTCACTTACTTTTTTAGTAACTTCTAAAAATTTTTCCTTATCTGCTACTTGTAGTGAAATTGCTGGGTTTCCTTTTTCATCAGCACTTAACTTAGCAGACTTAATTACTGAAGAATCCATAAGCAAGTTATCATTAACATCTCTAAAAGATATGTTTGCAACGTTAGAAAGCTTTTTTCTAGCACTTTCAATGTCAGTTATTCCGGCTAATTTAACCCTTATTCGGTTACTTCCTTCAATTGATATTTCTGGTTCTGAAACCCCTAAACCATCAATATTTCTTTTTAAAACGTCATGTGTGCTTCTTAAATCATCATTTGTTAAAGCTTTCCCATTAGTTGTTTTTACCTGGTATAAAACTTCAAACCCACCTTTTAAATCAAGCCCAAACTTAGTATCCTTAAAAAGTGGTATGTATATTAAACTTGTAATTACAACCACAAATAAAAACGTAATTAACCTTGTTATGTATTTTTTCTTGTTTTTCATAATGCTACCTATCTTTCTATTATATTATGATGATAATTTATTTTCACCATTTTCTTTATATATTATATAACATATATAATATATTTGAAAGAAAAAGCGTAAAAATAATTATAAAACATATAATTTATGGATATGAAAAATATAACAAAGAACATTTTATTCAAAAACATCATTATTCTACTAGTATCAGGTGCAATTGCTAAAGTACTTGGAATGTTTTCTAAAATAATTTTAACAAGAACCGCTGGAATAAACACTATTAGTCTTTACACCTTAGTTACACCAACTTTAATGTTGTTTATTAGCATTTGTCAATTTAGTTTTCCAATATCAATAAGTAAGCTAAGTGCTGAAGAAAAATATGATAATAATTGTTTACTTAAAAACGCTTATTTAATTTCATGGATTTTATCAGCTTTATTAATAATAATAATCATTACTTTTTCAAGGAACATTGCCTTTTTATTACATAACCGAAGTCTTTATAAGCCAATATCAGCATTAGCTCTTATTATACCTCTTGTTAGTATATCAAGCATCCAGCGTGGTTTTTTACATGGAAAAGAAGATATGATGCCAGGCTCTATAACAAATGTTTTAGAAGAAATAATTAAAATTGTTTTAATTATTTTAGTTATCCCTATTGCTATTTTAAACTCAAACATTACTGCAGTTGTTTTTATTGTTATTTTCAACTTAATAAGTGAGCTTATAAACATTATAATAATGGGTACCTGGATCAAAAAGAAATACCATTTAAGTTCTGAAAGTAAATATTCTAAAAAAGTTATCAAAGATATCTTAAATATCTCCATTCCAACTACCTTTATTCGGTTAATATCATCCGTTGGATTCTTTTTAGAACCAATAATTTTAACTTACGTTCTTTTAAAAACGGGTTATAGTTCAAATTACGTTAAATTAGAATATGGGGTTATTAACGCCTACATAATTCCAATTCTTTCAATTCCAATATTTTTTTCAGGCAGTATTGCCTCAGCACTTCTTCCTAATTTAACTAAACTTTATGCTACAAAATGTTATAAAAACTTCAATAAAAAGATTATACAAATGATGATTTTATCAATGGTAATAGGCGTTTTATTTCTAATAATAATTTTAGCTTTTCCAGGTAAAATACTAAGCTTACTGTATAACGTAAATTTTGGGATTAATTATTTATACTTAATTGGACCATTTTTTATAATTTTATACATACAACCAGTATTATCAGTAAGCTTACAAGCTATGAATAA
>JAVXAN010000008.1:0-16691 GCA_036660495.1 Bacilli bacterium
GTCATAATTTTAGTTGTACTAGCAATTAAATGCCTACTATTCTTATTTTTTGATACTAACACTCTTTTTGTATCTTCTTCTAATAAAATAGCACTATCACCCAAATTATATGAAAAAACTTTTACCGGTATTAGAAGAATAATTAAAGCTACAATTAATATTTTCTTTTTCATATTTATTCACCTAAATTAATATATGAAAAAAAAGACTAATTATTAGTCTTTTAATATAAACCATGTAATTTTGAAATTTCTTCATTACTTAACTGGTTAACTTTCCACATCCCGTTTTCCTTTTTTAAAGAAAGTTCTATAGTATGCGTAGTAGTATCAGTAACATTAGACATTTTCTCTATTTTATAATCCATGTATTTTTCTTCGGAAAAATTGCCTTTGTCATCTTTAAACTTATCAGGATTTTTTGCTAATTCATCTTCAGCTTGTAAAACAGCACTACGATAATTTAGTACGGTTAATTCAACAGTAACAGTTGCTTTATTATCTTCTTCTTTGGTATCTTTGATAACATATGCAAACTGATCATACTGCTTTTCCATAAGCTTTTGATATTTTTCTTTTGCATTACTAGTTAATTTTTCGTTTTCAATAGTTTCTTTTAACTGAGTTATAATGTTGTCATCTTTATTACGATACTTTTCAAAGAAAGCATCTATAGTTTTATCTGGGGTTGTTGCATATAAAGAACAACTACAACCAGTAAAAAGAAATATTGCACACAAAACAATTAAAAACTTTTTCATCCTTTTGCCTCCTTTAATAGTAATTTGGCAAAAACAAAAAAAATTATACTATTTTTTTAAAACTTTTATCAAAAGTTTTAATTCATTTAAAACGTTTTTATCAGCTTCATTAACATGCTTTATAATTTTTTTATAAGCTTTTTCATTATCATTTTCTTTTTCATCAAATAATTCTAAATACAAATATTTTATTTGCTCATTATCTTTTTTTATATCAGATAAAAATGTGTTCATTAATTTAATTAATTTTTCTTCCTTTCTAGTGAAATAATTAAAATTATAACTTCCACCTACCACATCATATCTTAATTCAGTTATATTCTCATTTATTCCACCTATAATCACTTCATCAGCTTCCTCAGGTAAAAGTTTACTTTTACCAAGTACGTTTCCCTTATCGTCTATTTCAATAGCAAGTGCATCCTTATCACTATAAATAACACAACTATAATCTATGATTTTTATAAACTTGTTGCCAAAAAGCTCGGTTTTACCATATATGTTATCTAGCCATTGTTTTGATATTTTAACTTTTTTATAAAAAAAGTCATAAAACATATCCTCAGACACCTTAATTGTCATAATACTTTTTATATGTTCAACGTTATCATTTTTAGACCATTCGTAGAACTCATAAGCCTTATTTTTAAAGTTAACAAGGATATCATAAGTGTATTTCATTTTTCTTATCTCCTTTAATAAAAATAGAAATATTTATAATTATAAATCCAATAATTAAAAAAATAAATTCTGAGGATTTTATAATAAATATAACATATTCCTTAAAAGTATACCCAAAGCTAAGTAGGTTTATGTATAAAACAATTGTAGAAAAACCAAGTAACATGAAAGAAAAACCAACCAAAAATAAAAAAACTCTAAACATAATTTATCACCTACTAAATTGTATTTCTTTTATATAAAAAATAGTATATAATGAACTAAAGGATGTGATAAAATGAACTTAATAAACATTATTAAGTACGTTATTCTTGGGGTTATTCAAGGCTTTACTGAACCAATACCAGTTTCCTCTAGTGGACATTTAATTATTTTTAAACACTTATTTAATTTTGATGCCATAAACGATATTAATTTTGAGATAATTGTTAACTTTGGATCGTTTTTAGCAATATGCTTTTTATTTAGAAAAAAAATCATTAAAATAATAAAGGATTTTTTTATGTATATAAAAACTAAAGAAAAAACGTATAAGGAAAATTATAATTATGCTTGGCTAATTGTAATTGGAACAATTCCAGCAGGAATCATTGGCTTTTTATTAAAAGATTATATTGATTTAATATCAAATAATATAAAATTAATTGGCCTTGCTCTTTTAATTACCGCTTTAGCATTGTTTTTAATAAAAGACGCTAAAGGGAAAAAAGGAAAGAAAGAAATAACTATTCTTGATAGCGTTATTATTGGATTATTTCAAGTAATTGCTTTGTTTCCTGGAATTTCAAGAAGTGGTGCTACAATTGTTGGTGGTATGTCTAGAAATCTTAAAAGGGAAACTGCCGTTAATTATTCCTTTATGTTATACTTACCAATTAGCGTAGCTACAATGATTCTTGGTGTAAAAGAATTACTAGCAACTCCAAATATAAACATTTACATAATGCCATATACCCTTGGAATGATTGCAAGCTGCATTATAACGTATTTTAGTGCTAAATGGTTTATTGACGTTATGAAAAAAGGCAAGCTGTGGTACTTCGTAGTATATTGTATAATTGTTGGTATTTTAACACTAGCCTTTTTATAAATTAAAAGCTCACTAATTATAGTGAGCTTTTATATTTCCATTAAAAACTTTTCTAATCCTACGTTTTTATCAATTTTACCTGACTTTATTTTATAATCTAAAGCAAATAATTTTTTTATGTAACTAGCAATTTCACTTTCTAAAAAATCAGATTGAATTGCTAGTTTAACTCGATAAGGATGCACTTCTAACTTCTTAGAAATTTCATCAGGCGATAAACCGCTTTTTAACATAATTTTAGTATCATGTAGTAATCTAAAATGGTTAGCTAAAATAGCAATAATTTTAACTGGTTCCTCACCATTTTTAATTAAATCATAATAACAATCAAAAGTTTTCTTATAATCTTTTGTCATTATACCATCAGTTAATTCAAAAATATTATCTTTTATTTTGGCACTACAAACCATATTAATATCTTCTTTAACAACATCCTTATCTTCATCTTTATATAACATTAATTTATCAATTTCATTTATAATAATATCTATGTTTGTCCCAACATATGAAATAAAATAAGATGCATCTTTTAAAGAAATTTTATAACTAGCTCTTTGAAACTCAGCAAGAACAAAATATGGTAAATTTTTTTCATCAATTTTTTCATTATTAATTATCTTGCTTGTTTTTCTAAATAGTTTCACTATTTTCTTTCTCTCATCTAGTTTTTCACTTATCACCGTAAAAATAACAATATTCGTATTATCAGAGCATAAATATTTACTCAAATAATCAATATCATGATCCATACTTGTTAACATAGAGGTTAAAAATAAAGCGTTTTCACCAATTACTACTTTCACATCACCAAACATTGAAATAGTTGAAGCATCATCAATTAACTGATTAACGTTGCACTCACTTAAATCATATCTAACCACGTCTTTTTTAGACTCAATTATCACATCTACTTCTCTTTTAATTTGCTTATAATCATTACCATATATTAAATAAGTATTATTCATAATTACCACCTATCATAATTATACAACAAAAAAAAGAACTATGCTAGTTCCTTTAATAATTCTGCTTTTTTCATAGTAGTAAATCCTAATATTCCTTTTTCTTTAGCTAGTTTTTTCAACTCTACTACGGTTAACTTTGAAATATCAACCTTATCATCTTTAACTTCTTCTTTTGCTGCTTTCGTTACTTTAACTGATTTTACTTCCTCAGACTTTTCAACTATTTTAACTTCTTTTCCTTCTAAAGCATCCTTAGAAATAACAACTAATTCAGAAAACGCTTTTGGGCTGTCAATTGCTATTTCTGATAACATTTTACGATTAATAACAAGGCCTGCCTTTGCAAGACCATTAATAAACTTAGAATAACTAATTTCGTTTTCACGACATGCAGCATTAATACGTACAATCCATAATTTTCTAAAATTACGCTTATTTTGACGACGATCACGATAAGCATAAACATGTGAATGCATTACTTGTTCTTTTGCAGTTTTATATAAACGATGTTTACTTCCAAAGTATCCTTTAGCTTCTTTTAATGTTTTTTTTCTACGTGCTCTTGTTGCAGCACCATTTTTAACTCTTGCCATAATTTCCTCCTTCTAACTATAAAGTATCAATGATTCTTTTTAATCTTTTTGAATCTGATTTACTTAGTGTCTCCCCTGCTCTATTTTTTCTACTAAACGCCGTATTCTTTGAACCAGTATTATGTCTTCCACCTGGTTTTCCGATTTTTACATCATTTTTTCTAACGTTTAAAACTTTTTTAGTACCCTTATGAGTCTTTTGTGTTTTCTTTGCCATGTTTGTTTCCTCCTATTTTTTAACCGGACTAATCATAGTCATCATGTTTCTTCCATCTAAAATTGGTTGGCCTTCCAATTGACCATCTTCTTGTAATTCGTCAGCAAACTTTAATAAAACTTCTTTGCCCTTGTTAGTGAATTGCATTTCACGACCCTTAAACCTAATACTAAGTTTTATCTTATGACCCTTTTGCAAATATTTTTTTGCGTTAATAAGTTTAGTATTAAAGTCATGAATATCAATTTTTGGTGACAATCGATATTCCTTAGTTTCAGCATTATTTTCTTTTTGTTTTTTTTGAGTTTCCTTTTTTTTCTTTTTGCTTTCATACTTAAATTTATTATAATCCATTAACTTACAAACAGAATCGTCTCCGTTATCATTTATAAGTACAAGATCAAACCCTGCATATGATGCTAAAGTTAAAGCTTCCTCTTTTGATTTTACGCCTAATTGTTCACCGTTAGGGCCTATTACTAACATTTGTCTTGCCCTAATTTGATTATTGATTAACATGTCCTTTTCTTTTGCTATATTAAAGCACCTCCATAAAAAAAGTGAATACAATGTATTCACCTCACCCAATAAACTTCAAACATTCTACCATAGAATTTTTGTTTAGTGGCATTTACCCAAAGCTTTAGCAATCAGGTGAGATAATACATCTTCTTTCCTCTGTATCAAAATTACTTATTAAGTATACAACATATTTTATGCTTTGTAAAGTTTTTTATTTTAAAAGTTCGATTTTTTCTTCATAATTCAAAGAATTTGTTATAAAACTGCCTGAAACCACCATGTTACACCCTGCTTTTTCACATAACTCTTTTGTTTTAACGTTTATCCCACCATCAACACTTATAACTAAACCTGCTGGTGCAACTTCCTTAACACGACTTATTTTATCAAGTACGTTATAATCAAAACTTTGACCTGCTTGTCCTGGATCCACACTCATAAACAAAATCATATCAACATCATCTATATATGGCAATATTTTTTCTATCTTAGTATCAGGATTTATAGCAAGGCCAACTTTTATGCCTTGACTTTTTACATAATCAATTAGAGTATAATCATTTATTATTTCAACATGAAAAGTTAGATATTCTGGTTTTAACAAGGCATATTGATAAATTAAACTATAATCATTCACCATCAAATGAATATCAAGTTTCTTTTTTGAAATCAGCTTAACGTCTTTTACAACCTCATATGGAAACTTTTTATTATCAACAAATATACCATCCATTACATCAACGTGAAGAAAATTAGCTGATGTATTATTTACATTCATAACCGCCGGTATAAGTCGATTGTACACTCCTAATACTGATACTGATACTAACATACCATCACTTCCTTTTTTCATCTAAGGATTCAATAAACTTTTTATAATTATCATATCTTGATTTAAGTATTATATTTTCTTTTACGAGTTCTTTTATATAACATCCAGCTTCTTTTAAGTGGATACAGTCTTGATATTTACACTTATCCTGATTATCATAAAATTCAATAAAATTATCTTTTATATCGTTTTTACCCATATTAATAAAATCAAGCGAAGAAAAACCTGGAGTATCAGCTACCAAACCACCAGCTATTTCTAAGAGTTCAACATGCCTAGTAGTATGTCTTCCTCTTCCTAAAGCTTTTGAAATTTCTCCAGTTGCTAAGTTTAAATCTTCTTTTAAAGTGTTTAATAACGTTGACTTACCAACACCCGTTTGACCAGTTAAAACCGTTATCTTATTTTCTAATAAAGAAATAACGTCACTCTTACTATTATTTATAACAACTATATATCCTATTTTACGATAATATGAGATAACATTATCAATAAGCAAACTATCTTTTAATAAATCATACTTAGTAAAACATATAATTGGTTTAATGTTATTATATTCTATTACAACAAGCATTTTATCTAATAGATTACTTGAAAACTCTGGTTCTTTACAACTAACAAGAATTAAAGCCTGATCGACATTACTTATAGGGGGTCTAATAAGCTCATTCTTTCTAGAATAAACTTTTATAATAATTTTATTTTCAGGATCAAATTCAACGTTATCACCTACAACAGGCGATATTTTTAAATGCCTAAATTTCCCAATCGAACCACAATTATAATGTTTCTCAGAAGCTTTAACTGTCCAAATATTACTAATTAATTTTATTATTTTACCAGTCATTATTGACCCACTTGCGTCGTTGTTTTTACCGGTTGCGTTGTTGTTTTTATAGTTGTAGTTGTCGTTACTACGGGCTTTTTAGTAACCACAATTTTTAAAGTGCCATTTTCATATATTTCATCCTCTGCTTTTGGATCTTGAGCAATAACAACGTTTTCCTCAGAATCTTCTACTTCTTTATAATTTACTTTTATATTTAAATTATATTTTTCACAAAACTGAGTAGCTCTTTCAAGATTCCATCCATCAGTTACCATATCAGGATATACTGACACTATCTCAGGGATGTATAAAACCATGGTAGTGCCTGATATAACTTTTTTACCAACAACAATACTTTGTTCAATAATTTGCTGTTCCTTTCCCTTATATTGTTGGGAATCCTCAACAGACTTTTTTTCAATAATTACTTTTAATCCTTTTAACTCAAGCTTAGCTTTTGTTTCATAAACGTTTAATCCCATATAATCTTCTATTTCATACTTATCAGCTCCGGTTGAATAATATATTGTTATTAAACTACCTTCTTTAACATACCTGTTCTTAGAAGGATCTGTTTCAATGACTAATCCATCCTTAATAGTATCACTAGCTTGTTTTTTTGAAAGAATCTTAAAACCAGATTTTTTTAGTTTTTCCTCTGCCTTTGATAGCTCCATTTCATAAACATCAGGAATTTTTACATCTTTAGCCTCAGTAAACTTTGGAATAAAAATAAACGTTAAAATAAGTAATGCTACAAAAGCCATAATAATAGATGCTATTATTACAAACTTTTTCTTGTTTTTTTTCTCATCTACTTCTTCTTCTGTTATCTGTTTTGCAACTGGCTTTTCTTCTTTTGCTTCTTTTTTTTCTTCTTTTATAACATTAACCACCTTAGTATCACTAAAATCATTTTCAGGATATTTAAATTCTATCTTTAGAACATCTTCCTTATCTTCATCAAGACAAGTTCTAATGTCTTCTGCCATTTCTCTTACATCTTTATACCTGTTTTTCGGATTTTTAGCTGCTGCTTTAATAATTATGTTTTCAACTGATTGTGGTATTACTGGATTATATTTTGCAACACTGGGAAGAGGCTCTCTCATATGCTTTAATGCTATTTCAACAGCACTATCTCCCTTAAAAGGCATCTTACCAGTTAACATTTCAAACATAAGAATTCCTAACGAATAAATATCACTCTTTATAGTTGAACCCTTACCACTTGCTTGCTCTGGAGGCAAATAATGAACTGATCCCATTACCGAATTAGTTTGCGTAAGTTCAGCACTATTTAATGCCATAGCAATACCAAAATCAGTTATTTTTACTAAGCCACTTTCTTTTATCATAATATTTTGAGGCTTAATATCCCTGTGAATAATGTATGAATCATGAGCAACAGCTAAAGCATCCAATAACTGAAGCATAATATCCATTACTTCTGGAATTGATAAAACTCCCCTTTTTTTAATTAATTGTTTTAAAGTTTTTCCTTCAATATATTCCATAACAATGTAAAAATTACCATCATCTTCACCAACATCATGCATTTCAACAATATTAGGATGGTTTAAACTGCTGGCTGATAAAGCTTCTCTTTGAAACCTTCTAACAAACTTCTCATCTCCAGATAAATCTCCTCTTAAAACTTTAACTGCTACTTTTCGATCTAAAATAGTATCCTGTGCTAAATAAACATTAGCCATTCCACCTTCGCCAATTAGTTTTAAAATTTCATAGCGATCATTTATTTTTTGCCCCTTTGCAATCATTTTACTTCACCACTTCCTCTTTCTAAATATGCGATGGTAATGTTATCAGTTCCACCTCTTAGGTTACTTTTTCTAATTAATTTAACGATTCTTTCTTCAACACTATAATCACTATTTAAAACTTTTTCAATTTGTTCAACTGTAAGCATATTAGTTAAACCATCACTGCAAAGTAAAATAGCATCACTTTCCATATCCACATCAAATATGTCAATATCAATTGGGTTATTTGCTCCTAAAGCCCTCATTAAAACGTTTTTTCTTGGATGATTAAGTGCTTCTTCTGCAGTTAATTCACCAGTTTCAACTAGTAAATTAACTAAAGTATGATCCTTAGTAACTTTATATATATGTTCTTTTTTCATAACAAAGCCAGAAGAATCACCAACATTCCCAAACAATATATAATCATTAGTAATAATAGCTAGAACAAGGGTTGTGCCCATTCCCTTGCTTTCTTCAAACTCATCAGTATATTTAAATATATGATTATTTATTTCTGAAACGTTACTTCGGATCCAATTAACTGCAGCTTGCTTATCTCCTGCGGTTTCTAACGCTTTAAACTTTTCTGATAATCCATTTACAACCATAGAAGAAGCTATTTCTCCAGCTTTATGTCCCCCCATTCCATCTGCAACAATCATTAAATACTCACCATTTAAATTCTTAGTTATCATAACCGAATCTTCGTTATGATTTCTAACTTTACCAGTGTCTGTTATGTAATATGCTTCCATGTTACCTCCCACTTTCACTTCTAAGTTGCCCACAGGCTGCTGAAACTTTAGAACCGAATTCTCTTCTTATTGTTACGTTGATATTATTCCTTTTTAATATATCATAAAATCTTGTAATTGTCACGTTATCACTTTTTTTATAAACAATATTACTTGTCTCATTATAAGGGATTAAATTAACATAACAATTAATGCCTTTTAATAATTTTGATAATTCTAAAGCATGTTTTTCTTTATCATTAACATCCTTTAATAATATATATTCAAAAGTAACCCTACGATTAGTTATTTTAATGTATTCTTTTACCACCGATAAAATTTCTGATATTTTATATATCTTATTAATCTTCATTATTTGATTTCTAATTTGATCATTTGATGCATGCAAACTTATTGCTAAGTTAACGCCAATGTTCTCTTTAGTAAATTCTTTTATTTTAGGAACAATCCCACAAGTTGATACCGTAATATGTCTTGATCCAACATTAATCCCTTTTGGATTATTTATTATCTTAATAAACTTCATAAAATTATCGTAATTATCAAATGGCTCACCAATTCCCATTAATACCACACTACTAATTCTAGAGTCTATATTTTCTTCTACTGCTATAACTTGTAAAACCAGTTCAAAAGCCTTTAAATTTCTAACTTTTTTTAGCCTTCCACTTTCACAAAATGAACAGCCCATGTTACAACCAACTTGAGTTGATATGCATAGACTATTTCCATAATTATGTTTCATGAGAACCGCTTCAATTTTATTACCATCATAAAGTTCAAAAAGATATTTTCTAACATCAACATCTTCCTGAACAACAAGAAGTTTCAACCTATCAATTGTAAAATTATTATTCAAATAAGTAATTAATTCCTTTTTTAAATTTGTCATTTTATTAAAGGAGTTAACTCTCTTTATGTAAAGCCAATCAAAAACCTGACTAGCTCTAAACTTTGTTTCACCAATCATTTCAAAATAATCTTGCAACTCTTTAAGCGTAAAATTATATATATTATCCATCATTAACTCCTAACTTCTTTAATTATAGCAAAAAGAAAGATAAAGGTTAAGCTTTATCTTTACTTGTAGAATTATATTTTTTTCATTCTTTACACATTTGTACAACCACTTGTTGTATATATTATTTTAAATAATAATGACTCATCTTATATAAATTTTTTTCCAATTAAATCTTTTGCTTTTATTCCATTTATATAATCTTTAACAGCCGTTTTTTTCTTACCTGGAATTTGTAGTTCTGTAATTATAATCGTACCATCACCAGTTGTTACTACTATTCCATCTTTTGATATATCAACAATTGTACCTGGCTTATCTTCAAACTTTTTATCACCTATTTTAGATAACCATATTTTAACATTTTCCCCATTAAGCAAAGCATATGCTCCAGGGAAGTTGTTTAGTCCTCTAATTTGATTATATATTTCTAAAGAATTTTTACTAAAATCAATATGTTCTTCTTCCCTTGTTATTGCATATGCATACGTTGCTTCCTCATTATTTTGAGCTTTCCTATTTATAACACCACTTACCATATCATCTAACGTTTTTTCTAAAAGGCTAGCACCTATTTTTGAAAGCTTATTATAAAGTAATTCAGTTGTATCAGTGTTACTAATATCAAGTTCTTGCTTTGAAATAATGTCACCAGTATCCATGTTTTTATCCATATACATAATAGTAATACCAGTCTTATCTAAACCATTCATTATTGCTTTATGAATAGGTGCTCCACCCCTTAATTTTGGCAAAAGTGAAGCATGAACATTTATACAACCATACTGTGGATAATTAATCATTACTTCAGGTATTATTTGTCCATATGCACATGTAATTATAATTTCTGGATTAAGCAATAATACTTTATCATATTCTTCTTTTATTTTTACAGGTTGAATAACCCTAATATTATTTGCAATAGCAACTTCTTTTACTGGAGAAAAAGTTATGCACTGTTTTCTTCCAACTTTCTTATCAGGCTGCGTTACAACCGCAATAACTTGGTGCTTTTCAATTAACATTTCTAGAATAGGAACACAAAAATCAGGTGTCCCCATGAATATTACCTTTAATTTTTTTATAGCTTTCACTTCCTTACCAAAATAAACCTTTATCTAAAAAAGTTTTAATACGTCCTTCATCGTTATAAATAACATTAATCCAAGCAAAATAAGCATTCCAAATTGATGAATCATATTTTCGGTTTTTGGGTTAACCCTTGAACCTTTTATTTTTTCAATAAATAAGAATAATGCCCTACCTCCATCAAAAGCTGGAAAAGGAATTAAGTTAATGAAACCAACGTTAATTGAAAGGTATGCTAATAAATACATAAGACCTTCTAAACCAGCCTGACGTTGCTGCCCTACAATAGAATATATACCAACTGGTCCTGATAAAGCATTTAATCCTAATTGTCCAGTAAACAAACTTTTAATGGTTACGATCATTGAATTATATAAAGAACCAAATTTAGAAGTTGCATATTTTAAAGAATTAAAGAGTCCGTAATTCTTCGTCATGTCTAATCCCATTCCATATGAATATGAAACCTCTTTGTTTTTATCTTCCTGCCTTACTGGTTTAATTTTAACAATTTTTTCTTTATTATCTTTTGTTAAAAGCGTTAATGTAGATTCTTTTTTCTTATTTGCTAAAGCAAATTTCAACGTAACGTCATCCCATGTTCTAACTCTTTTACCATCAATTCTCATCAGAGTATCTCCAACTACAATTCCTGCATTAGATGCCGCTGAAGAAGGTGCTACAACCCCGATTACTGGCTTAGTGTTTACGGAACCATAAACTAACGCCATAAAAAACAATACAACAAAACCTAAAACAAAGTTATTAAAAGCCCCAGCAATAACTATAATTAATCTTTTAATCCAGGGCTTGTTATACATCTTCTTTTCCTTAGAAACCGAAGTATCATCATCAACTTCTTCACCAGCCATTGCAACATATCCACCAATTGGAATTAGTCTAAGACAATATTCTGTTTCATCTTTTTTACGTTTAAAAGAAAACAGTTTTGGGCCAAAACCAATTGAAAATTCATAAATATAAACACCCGATTTTTTTGCCGTTATAAAATGTCCTAATTCATGAATAAAAACAATTATACCAAGCATTAGTATAAAACATATTAAAGTCATTAAATCCTCCTAAATTATTCCTGATAGTAAAATATATCCAATAATAGTGAAAATAATACTATCTAGCCTGTCTAAAATACCACCATGACCTGGCATAATATTTGAAAAATCTTTGATATTATGATTTCTCTTAACTGCACTGAAAAATAAATCTCCTAGTTGTCCTAGGCATGATAGAAATAAAGTTATAATTAATAATCCTAAAATATTAACACTACTATCTATTCCAATATAGTAAAATGTCGCTGCTATTAAAGAACCAAATACACCACCTATAATACTACCTTCCCAGGTTTTATTTGGTGATATTTTTGGAACAAGCTTATGCTTACCAATTAAAGTACCACCCATATGAGCGTAAGTATCAGTTAACATAGTAATTAGAAACAAGTAAATAAAAACCATTAAACTACTTTGTCTAATAATAATAAACTGGTGGAAAACCGTTCCAAGCAATAATAACATTCCAGTAAGTTTAAAAGCATCATCTGCATTATATTTAGTGTTATCGTTGCAATATAATACTAATAGCATTGGAATTAAAAGGGCAATAAAATAGTACACTTGCCTCTTATCACTCATAAATGTTAATAAAATAACTAAAGCATAAAAAGCAGCATCAACAATTATTGGTCTTTTTTTATTTTCACTTAATTTTAAAAACTCTTTCATTGCTAAAACCGATATTAAGGTTACTCCTAATTTAAACCAAATTCCACCTAACAATACTAATGGAACACAAATTATTAGTGCTACAATTGCGCTAATTACTCTTTTCTTCATATTTTCACATCCTTATGATTATTATAATACAAACCAGCATAATTAACAATAATTATAAGCACTATTTACGAATAGCTTAAAAATAAAATAATATTTAACATTTTTATAATCATTTATAACGTTTGCTTAATAAAAAAGATGCTTTACAACACCTTTTTAATACGAGTCAACGTTTATCATAACTCTTCTATTTCCATTAACATAAGAACTTGCTTGAACTATAGTTCTTAACGCCTTAATGTTTTTTCCCTCTTTACCAATAACAATTCCCATTTGATCTTCAGGTACCATTACCTGAATGACAACTTCATCCTCATTTTCACTAGGAAACTCTTTAACTGTAACGCTTTCTTTATCATTAACAAGTTCTTTAATAATAAATTCTGTTAATTTTACTAAATCCATAATTATTTTCCTTGCTTTTCTTTAGCAAATTTTTCCATAATTCCAGCTTTAGAAAAAATATTTCTAACGGTATCAGTTGGAGTTGCGCCACTTTTTAACCACTTAATTACCAATTCTTCATTAATTTTTGTTTCAGTTGGTATAGTTAAGGGATTATAAGTACCTAGAATTTCAATAAATCTACCATCTCTTGGACTTCTTGAATCTGCTGCAACAATACGATAAAACGGTTGCTTTTTAGCACCCATTCTTTTTAATCTCAATTTAACTGCCATAATTTCCTCCTTTTTTACTTCTTTAATTTTAACATACTAAGCATACACTGTCAACCATTATTTGGTACAATCAAATAAAAAGGATTCTAAAAGAAATCCTCTTTAACTTCTTTATCTATTGCTTCTTCTACTTCTTTTTCATCATCTTCAATTGTTTCCCATTGTTCTTCATCTTCTTCAACAGCAATTTTTACTTTAGTATCATTTACCACTTCAATTCCTAGTTCTTTTTCAATATCAAATTCTATAACATCATCCTTAATTTTTACGTTATTACAACTTGGTTGTTTAAGTACTCTAACAATTATGTCACTACCTAATAAAGACGTATCACTTTTCGTTTTTACTGTTACACTCTCTGAATATCCAATATTTTTAGTAGCAACTCCTGTCTTCTTATCATCATCATATGAGTACCATATGTTAACGTCAAAATCACCATCAATAATTACCTTATCTCCACTTACATATCCATTAAACTCATGATTTATAACCCAACATCCCAAAATTGTATTTGCATTATTTTGTGCAAGAAGATTATAATTATTTTTAAAATATTTTTTACCTTTTCCAATTATCGCTTTAGTAACTATCTCTTTGTACATTAGAATCCCCTCCTCGTTTTAATCTATGCTTTTACACTAAAAAAAGTGCTAAAAAAGCACTTTATTTTTCAGATTCTAATTTTTCTAAAACTACTTTTGTTACTTCAATAGCCTTGTTTTTAACTTCGTCAGCTGCTTTTTCAATAATTGGTGTTCCTTTTTCTTTAGCATAACTAACAAGTTCATCAGCATGTTTTTTAAGTTCTTTAGCTTTTTTCTTAGCAAGTGCAACTGCTTTTTCTTTGTCCAAGTCTTCTAGTTCACTAACTAATTGATCTATTTTATTATTAAAAGATTCTTTAACATCTTCAACATCAATTTCTTTTACTTTTTCAATTAATTCATCCGTCTTCTTTTTTAAGGCTATTCTATTTTGCTTTCCAGACTTAGGAGCAAAAAGCATACCTAATGCTGCCCCTATTGCAGCTCCAAATACAAACTTACCCGTTCCACTTCTTTTTTTACTCATTTTCTTCTTCCTCCTTTTTTAATTTGTTACTTTCATCTTCCACTTTTTTCTTTTCTCTTTTTTTAAAAATATTTTTTATTAATGTTACAACTGAGTCTGCTACCAGTTCAGTTATTGCGGATAAGCGGTCTGTTGCACTATCAATAATATTAAATAAACTGTTTAAAGATCTGACCTTATCATCAACATCTTCAATAATTTCTTCAACCTTGTTCATAGCTTTTATTACTTTTACACAAATAATAATAAGCGCTACTATCAATATACATAATAGTATATATACCAAACTAGGCAAATATTCATTTAAAGTTAGTAACATTAATTATCATCCCCTTCTTTAGCATACATTGTATCAATAAGATTAAACAAATCTTGTTCTTTTGTGTCGTCCTCATCTTCTTCATTTACTTCAAGTTTTGCTTTTTCAATGTTTCGCTTATTATTTTTATCTTTTTCAATATCAACATCTATTTCTTTAAATTTAATACTAGGTAAAATCATATCATCTTCTTCATTATCAATTTTAACCTTACTTAGTTTTAATTCAGAAGATTCGTGTTCTGATGCTTTGTTTTTTACTCTTGAAAGTTCATCATTCTCAGCTTGTTCTAAAGTCTTGGTTTTTAATTTTTTTAACGTATCTTCTAATTCTTTATCAACTTTACCATAAGCTTTATTTCTAATTTCATCAAAAGTCACTTCTTCTTTTTCTGGTTTAAGGATATCATGAATTTTAGCTGGACTTTCTACTTTTTCACCATTTTTATCCAAAAGACCATATACTGGAGAAATAATCGGGGTTGGTTTAAACCTTTTTACTTCTTCTTTTTTCTTTTTACTACCTTGATATAAAAGGGAACGATCATCATCTACTTGGCTTACAATTGACTTTGTTTTGTTTCTAGAAACAACAAAATCATCGTCATCAAAATCCATTGGAAAACCATATTCTTTTTCTGATTTGCTAATTCTTGTTTTGATTTCATCCATTTCAGATTTTTCTTCAGAAACATCTTCAAAGTATAATTCATCAACAATATCTTTTTTAACAACCATTTCTTTTGTTTTTTCTAAATCAAAAGAATTTTTCGGATCAACATGTGCCTTCTTGTTTATCTTTTTAACTGGTTTTTCCTTTTCTTCTTCTTCTTCATCAAATAAAAAGCTTTTCATTTTATTAAACTTATTCATTAATCCCATAATTTTACGCCTTTCCTACTTACCTTTTGAAAATAATAATTTTACCTTTTATTTAGTACTACTTGTTTCCGGTTTATTATTAGGTTGTGTTTCCACCTTTATTTCAGATTCTTCTGCTTGTGGTTTTTCTTCATACTTGTCATATTCATTTATATAATCAAGGAAGTTTCCTTCTTTTTCCTTTGTTTCAAATATATTATAAACTTCTTCTTTTGAATTAAAATTACCTTCTTCATATATTTTATTTAATAAAGATTCATTAAACTTAACACTAGTTAAAATATAACTTAGGTTACGGATAGTATCATTTAATTCTTTTTTATTAACATATGTTTCTATTTTAGCATAATTATACATCATTTCAACATATAATTTATCTTTAATTTTAGTTATTTCTAAATAGCCTTTTTTATCATTTATTTTAATCTCCTTTGAATAATAAGTATCCTTAGGTTTAAATTTAAAATCTGTTTTATAATAATAACTAACAACATCAACATATAGATAATACCTGTTATTACCACTTTTTAAAATATCATTATAATCGCTAGAAGACATCTTTATAACCCCCATTGGAGCATAATATTTATATCCCTTACCAACGTTATTAAAACTCTTTACTTCTAATGGTAGAATTTTATTCATCGTTTGAACATAGTTATATTTATCAATTCTTTCAACTGTACATCCTGATAAAACTCCTACAACCAAAAGTATTAATAAAACTTTTTAGATTATCAGATGAGTAATCCTTCATTATTCCA